>NZ_NSGT01000051.1:0-16481 GCF_009192905.1 Xanthomonas sp. LMG 12459 | reverse complement strand
TTGCTGGCCGAGCTTGGCGATGTGAGGCGCTTCGCCGATGCCTCGGCGGTGACCGCCTTCGCCGGCCTGAATCCGTGCCTGCAGGAGTCGGGCGAGCGCAAAGGCCGCGTCTGCATCTCGCGCACCGGCTCGCCCCGCTTGCGCGCGGGCCTGTTCATGCCGGCCCTGGTGGCCATGACCCACAACCCGATCATCCGGGCGCTGAAACAGCGGCTGAGCGAACGCGGCAAAACCGGCAAGCAGATCGTGTGCGCCGCCATGCGCAAGCTCCTGCACCTGGCCTACGGCGTTCTCAAATCGGGCACGGCGTTCGATCCGAAAAGGGGCCTTGCCTGCTAGGGGGTGAGACGGTATCTACGACGCGATCGATACCGCGGGTTCCTGCATGTGTGCCCTGCGCTTACGCCAGCGCTAACCCGCCTTCGGCGGCAGCCCGAGCAATTCCGCCGGCAGCGCCGGCATCGGCGTGCGCTCGTCCAGCGCCTCGCGCTTGAGCCAGTCGACGAAGTGGCTGGCGGCCGGGCTGAGCAGGCGGTGGGTCGGATGCACGATGTAGTAGGAATAGCGCGCGGTCAGCGCCGGGCCGGGCAGACGCACCAGTTCGTAACGCTGCAGGTAGGGCTGGGCGATGTGCTTGCGTGCCAGCACCGCGCCCACGCCGTACACCGCCGCGCGCATCGCATCGGTGCTGTCGTTGAAGGTGTGCATGGGCGGCAGCGCCACGCCGCGCACGCCGGCGGCGCGGAACCAGTCGCGCCAGCCCTGCGGCGACATGTCGGTGAGCAGCGGCAGTTGCGCGATCTGCTCGGGCCGGCGCAGCGTCGCCAGTTGCGGCAGAGCCGGCGAGGCCACCGGGAACAGTGCGTCGTCCATCAGGTGGTGCGAGGTCAGCCCGGGCCAGTCGCCCTGGCCGTAGCGGATACCGAGCTCGGGACCGCCCTCTTCGAAGCGCGAGAAGGCGGAGTCGGTCTGGATCTCCAGGCGCACGTGCGGATAGGCCTGGCAGAAGCGCGGCAGGCGCGGCAGCAACCAGCAGTACGAGAGCGAGCGCAACGTGGTCAGGCGCAGCGGCGCGGTGTCGGCCTGCGGATGCAGGTTGCCGGCCACCGCGGCGATGTCGGCCAGCGCCGCGCTGGCGGCATCGGCCAGTTGCCGGCCTTCGGCGGTCAGCTTGACCCCGCGCGCGTGGCGCTGGAACAGCGTGGCGCCGAGCAGGGCTTCCAGGCGCCGCACATGGTGGCTGACCGCACTGGCGGTGAGATGCAGTTCCTCCGCGGCATGGGCGAAGTTCTGGTGGCGCGCCGCGGCGGCGAACACGCCGAGTGCGGGCAGCAGGGACGGGCGCAGTTGCATGAGCAGGCACGCGGCAGATTTGTGGCTCGCGACGATACTACGCGCTTGTCGGCCCCGTGGCGCAGGGCGATGCTGGCAGCCGAACACGACATGCGCGGCGGGCAGCGGTGATGCGGCGTCGGTGCGGATGCGCCGCCCGGCGTCCTCAGCCGGCAGCGGATGCGTGGCGTCGCACGACCGCTGCGGCGCGCGTCCGATCGACCGCGAGCCTCTTCCATGCCCACCTCCGATCCTTCCCTGCAGCCGGCCATCGCCTCCGCCGCTGCTGCCTCCGCATCCGACGGCGCGCCCGCCCGCGACTGGCGCACGCCGCTGGAACTGGGTTTCCTCGGCGTCGTCTGGGGCTGCTCGTTCCTGTTCATGCGCGTGGCCGCGCCGCAGTTCGGCGCCTACGCGCTGGTGGAACTGCGCCTGGCGCTGGGCGCGGCGGTGCTGCTGCCGTTCCTGTGGCTGGCGCGGGCGCGCTTCCCGTTGCGGCGCTGGCCGACCCTGGCGGCGATCGGCTTGCTCAACTCGGCGCTGCCGTTCCTGCTCTTCGCCTGGGGCGCGCAACATGCGCCGGCGGCGATCGGCGCGATCTGCAACGCGATGACCGTGCTGTTCACCGCCTTGATCGCCTTCCTGTTTTTCGGTGAGAAGATCGGCACGCGCCGCGCGCTGGCGCTGTTGATCGGCTTCGCCGGCATCGTGGTGCTCGCCACCGGCAAGTCGGCCGGCATCAGCGTGGGCCCCGCCGCGCTGGCCGGCACCACTGCCTCCCTGCTGTACGGCATCGGCTACAGCCTGGTGAAGCGGCATATGAGCGATCTGCCGCCGGCCGCGGCGGCCGCGTCGACGCTGGGCTGCAGCGCGTTGCTGCTGGCGCCGCTGGCCTGGACGCACTGGCCGGCCGCACCGGTGCCGGCGGTGGCCTGGGCCTGCGCCGGCGGCCTGGGCGTGCTCTGCACCGGCCTGGCGTTCCTGTTGTACTACCGGCTGATCCAGCGCATCGGCCCGGCGCGCGCGTCGACGGTGACTTACCTGGTCCCGGTGTTCGGCGCGCTGCTGGCCTGGGCGATCCTCGGCGAGCCGCTGACCTGGACCATGTTGCTGGCCGGCATGCTGATCCTGGGCAGCGTCGCCTTCAGCCAGCGCGCGCGGTAGCGGCGCAACTGGCAGGCGTGCGCGAGGACGTCGGCGCGCCGCAATTTCCGTGTCACCCCTTTGCCTGGAGAACGACGCAATGACCGATTCCCTGCTCGCATCGCAGTTCGCCTTCAAGGCCTGGGCCAACGCCGAACTGCTGCAGGCGCTGGCGCAGATCGATGGTGCGGCGTTTCCGGCGCAGCGGCAGCGCGCGATCCGGCTGTTGAACCATACCTACGTGGTGGACCGGATCTTCGCTGCGCACCTGGAGGGCGGCACGCATGCGTTCACCGCGAGCAATACGCCGCAGACGCCGGAACTGGAGGCGCTGGGTGCGGCGGTGGCCGAATCGGACCGGTGGTATGCCGACTATGTCGCCCGGATCGACGCGCCCGCCTTGCAGCAGACACTGGCCTTCCATTTCACCGATGGCGATGCCGGCCGCATGAGCCGAGAGGAAATGCTGTTCCACGTGCTCGCGCATGGCGCTTTCCACCGCGGCAACATCGCCATGCTGCTGACCGAGTGCGGCGTGGAGCAGCCGCGCGAACTGTTCACCCGCTTCCTGCACGCGCAGCAACCGCAGCGGCGCAGCGTCGGCGGCGCCTGAGCACGCACCGTCCGGCGCGCGCATGACGCGTCACTTCGGCGGCGTACGCACCGGCAGCGGCACATTGCACAGGTCGATGTGCCCGGCCGGGCGCTTGTAGAACGCGTCGCGGCGGTTGCGTCGCGCCTCGACCACCTCGCGGAAGGTGCGCGTATCCGTGCGCAGCAATTGCAGCGGGGTGCGTTCGTTCTCCGGCACGTCGCTGGCCAGGCGGATGGCGCGGATCGGCGTGCGTTGTTCGGGTTTTTCGTAGAAGCCCATCGGGTCCGGCCCGCGCGGGATCACGCTGAGCAGTTCCATGCCCTTGACCACGCGGCCGACCACGGTGATGTTGCGGTCCAGTTGCCGCGGCGACTGCCCGGTGACCACGTACAGTTCGGCGCCGATGCTGCTGTCCTCGTCGTTGTTGCGGCCGGCGCCGAGCGTGCCGTAGCAGTGCGCCAGCCAGGCGGTGCCGGCCTTGGGATCGCGCGCCACCGGAAAGCCGTCGACGAAGCCCACCTGCGGCGCCCAGCCGTCGCGGTCGGGCAGGGGCTGGAACGCCAGGCCCGCGGCCGGGCGCTGGAATTCGGCGGGCAGGTGGGTCTTGGCGCTGCCCAGTGACTTGGCCTTGCCCGGTTCCTCGCCATCGGGGTCGCCGAACTGCACCACGAAATTGTCCTGCGCGCGGTAGATGCTCAGGCCGTCCCAAAAGTGCTCGTGGGCCAGGGTGCGGATGTTGCCGACGTGCTGCGGCGCGAACGCCGGCGCCAGTTCGATGATCACCCGGCCGGTGTCCAGCTCCAGGTACAGCGTGTTGGCCGGATCCAGCGTGCGCCAGTCGCTGGACTTGGACGCGTCCAGGATCTGTTGCGGGCTGCGGTACGGTACGGCCGGCGGTGGTGCCCCCGCCCATGCGGCGGAGGCGGACAGCGACAACGCGAGGGCGAGCAGGGAAGTGCGCAGCGGCATGAGGGCGGCCCGGTCGGTGAGCGCCCGATTCTCACCGAAGCGGCGGCCGCTGCCAATGTGCCAGCGGCATGGCGCGACCGCCGTGCCGCCGACAGCGCTGTCTACGACATCGCGCGCTTCTGCGGTTCCTGTGTGTCCTGCACCGGCGCCTGGTTCGGCAGCGGCGGCAGCGCGGCCAGTTGCCTGGCGCTTTCCGCCGCCGGGATGGTGGCCGCCTGCGCGGCGTCCACGTAGGCCACCCGCTTGTCGCCGGCGCTGGGGTCGCCCTGCACCGCGAACACGCGGCCGTTGTCGTTGCGCAGCACGTGATCGACCTGGGTCAGACCATCGCGCCTGGCTGCCAGCAGCAAGTTGCTGGCGACGTTGGCATCGTACGGGGTGAGCTTGCGCTCGATCGCCTGCTGCATCGCCTGTTGCCGCGGGTCGGCGGCGGCAGCGGCGTGCGGCTCCGGCCCGCTGCCGGTGGCGCGTGTCGGCGCCGTCGGCGACTTCTGCTCTGGCGTTTCGGCCTTGGCGTCGACGCGTTGCAGATCGCCGCCCGGCGTGCCGCCGGCGCTGTCGGCCACGCGGAACAGGCGCTCGCTCAGGCCGTACTGGGAATTGCCCAGGTTGCGCGCCAGGCCGATCGCGAAGTCCTGCGGACTTTGCTTGGCGTACTGCGCCGCCTCGTGCGCGGTCATCGGGCTGGCCTGCGCCGCGCGCTGGTACTGCTGACGCAGCGCATCCATCTGCCGCTCGGAGAAGTGCAGGGTGAGGTCCTGGCCGGCCTTCGCCGGACCCGCGGCACCGGCCTTGCCGGCGAGCACCGAGTTGAGCAGTTGCGCCTGGTTCTCGTCGACCTTGTCGAACTTGAACTGGTAGCTGCGTTCGTCCACGCGCTCGTTGTTCGCGGCGTCGAACTGGCGGGTCATGGTCATCGGCACGTTGCCGGCGTACTGCACCTTGCCGACCAGGCTGTAGCTGCCGTCGGCATAGGTGGTGCGCACGTTCTCCCCGGTGTTGCGCTGGCCGCCCAGCTCGGCCTTGAACGGGCCTACCCCGAGTTGGGCGCGGGTTTCCGAACTCATCGTGAGGCTTTCGACCTTCTGTACGTCGCTGACGCCGGGTACGTTGGCGGCGAGCTTGCCGCTGGCCAGGAAGTCGCGATAGGCGGCTTGCGCCTGCGGCTCGCGCAGGTCGAAGGTGGCGGTGCGCATGGTCGCCTGGCCGAGCGCGTCCTGGCGGCCGAGCATGGCCTGGGCGATGTCGGTCTTGAATCCGACCGCCTCCAGCCGCTCCAGCGCCTGGGTCGGGCCGACCGCCACGCGCACGCTGTGCTCGTCCACGCGCTGCACGGCGTAGCTCATGCCGGCCGCATCGGTGCGCTCGCTGGAGGTGGCCAGGCCGCGAAACGTCGCCTCCATCGAGGTCTTGGCGAAGGCCTGGCCATCGAGCTTGACGCTGCCGTCCACCGGGATGGTCTGCGGGTCGAACGGATTCACCTGGGCAGCGGCTTCGGCCTTGGCCTCGCCGGGCAGGCGCACCTCGTAGCGGCCGCGCTCGCCGACCGCCTGGGTCAGGCTGCCGTCGGCGGCCAGGCGCCCGGCCTTGAATGCGCCCTCGATGCGATGGCCCTGGGTGAACTCCATCTCCACGTTGAACACGGTCTTGCCGTCTTCCTGTTTGCTGCCGGCGCCGACCTTGCCGGTCTGCACCAAGGCGTACTCCAGTGGGCCACGCCTGGCTTCGGTGACCGTACGGCTGTACTCGAGCGAGCCTGCGCCAGCGTTCGGATCCCGCTTGATCGGGCCAGCGGAGTATTGGTTGCCGGAACTGGCGAAGCTCGGGTCGGTGGCTTGGCCGGGTTGCTGTTCGGTGGGGGACGGGCTCATGCGATACCTCCTGGAATGCATGTGGAACGGAACCGTCACGAGTGTAGGGCGCGCGACGTTGTCGAAACGTTTGCCGCGGCAATCGCGGCGCCTGGGCGGCGTGCATGACCAATGGCACGATCACTATGTCGAACTCGGTACTAGTATCTAGATCAACCTAGCGAGGGCGCCATGGTCGAGCCGGATGCACAGCTGAAGAAATTCCAGAAGGAGCTGAGCGCCGGCACCGTGTCGTTGGCCCTGCTGGCGGTACTGGCCGCCGCCGAGGCGCCGCTGTACGGCTACCTGATCGCCAAGCGCCTGGAGCAGGTGGGCGAGGGTGTGCTCAGCGGCAAGCAGAGTGCGCTGTATCCGGTGCTGCGCAACCTGGAGGCGGCCGGCCTGCTGTCCAGCCATGTCGAGCCGTCGGTGGCGGGGCCGCCACGGCGTTACTACCGCATCACCGCGGCGGGTCTTTCCACGCTGCGGCAATGGGCCGCGGCGTGGCGCGCCACCCGCGATTCCGTCGATTCCGTGCTGAAGGGGATTTCAGAATGAGCAGCGCACACACCGCACCGCGGCCCTTGCCGACCACCATTCCCGACTACCTGGCGCAACTGCGCGCGGCGCTGGCCGGCGCCGACCCCGCGCTGGTCCAGGACGCGCTGTACGACGCGGAGGAATACCTGCGTTCGGAGCTGGCCGAGCAGCCGGGCAAGAGCGAGGCCGAGGTCATCGCCGGCGTCGCCGGCAGCTACGGCGCACCGGAGGAGGTGGCCGAGATCTACCGCGATACCGAGGTCACGGTGAGCCGCGCGCTGAAGCCGCCGGCGCCGCCCAAGCGCAAATCGTTGCCCGGCCGCTTCTTCGGCGTGATCGCCGACCCGCGCGCCTACGGCAGCCTGTTCTACATGCTGCTGTCGCTGGTCACCGGCATCTTCTACTTCACCTGGTTGGTGACCGGCGTCAGCGTGTCGGCGGGCTTGCTGATCCTGATCATCGGGGTGCCGCTGCTGGTGCTGTTCTTCGGGTCGGTGCGGCTGCTGTCGCTGGTGGAGGGCCGCGTGGTGGAAGTCCTGCTGGGCGAGCGCATGCCACGCCGGCCGCTGTACAGCGCGCCGCAACAGCCGTGGCTGCAGCGCATCGGGCAGATGTTCACCGATGCGCGCACCTGGACCACGATGCTGTACTTCCTGCTGATGCTGCCGCTGGGGATCGCCTACTTCACCGTGTTCGTCACCCTGCTCAGCACCGCGCTGGGGTTGGCCGCGGCACCACTGGGCCTGCTGTTCCCCGAGCACTTCTATCTTGGCGTGGCGTTCGGCGATCTCGGCGCCGCCGGTGCAGGTCTGTGGCTGCTGCCGCTGTCCACCGCATTGGGTGTCGTGTTGCTCTTTGTCACGCTGCACCTGGCGCGGGCCGTCGGCAAGCTGCACGGCCTGCTGGCCAAGCAACTACTGGTGCACAGCACGGGGCAATGACGAGGCGTCGCGGCCGGCGACCGCCGGCCGCGGGCGCGACGCGGCTCAGCCGGCCTTGCGGCTGCCGCGGCGCTTGAGCGGGGTGACGTTGCCGGCCGCCGGCGCGCGGCTGGCGCCGGCATTGGCGGCGATGAAGCTGCGCACCTGCGGATACACGATGTCGCGCCAGCGACGGCCGCTGAAGATGCCGTAATGGCCGGCGCCTTGCACTTCCAGGTGCTGGCGGCGCGCCGCGGGAATGCCGGTGCACAGGTCCTGCGCGGCGGCGGTCTGGCCCAGGCCGGAGATGTCGTCCAGTTCGCCTTCGATGCTGAGCAGCGCGGTGTCGCGGATCGCGGCCGGGTCGACGCGTTCGCCGTCGATCACCCATTCGCCGCGCGGCAGCAGGAATTCCTGGAACACCACGCGGATGGTGTCCAGGTAGTAGGTGGCCGGCATGTCCAGCACCGCGTTGTACTCGTCGTAGAAGCGGCGGTGCGCCTCGGCGTCCTGCAGGTCGCCCTTGACCAGGTTGGCGTAGAAATCCCAGTGCGACATGAAGTGCCGGCTCGGGTTCATCGCCAGGAAGCCGATGTGCTGCAGGAAGCCCGGGTAGACGGCGCGGCCGTGGCCGGGGTAGGCCGGCGGCACGGTATGGATGACGTTGTGCTCGAACCAGGACAGCGGGTTGCGCGTGGCCAGGTTGTTGACTTCGGTGGGGCTGCGGCGCGCGTCGATCGGCCCGCCCATCATCACCAGCGAGCGCGGCGTGGTCTCGCCGCGCCCGGCCATCAGCGACACCGCGGCCAGCACCGGCACGGTCGGCTGGCACACGCTCATCACGTGCAGCGATTCGGCGCCGATGTGGCGGATGAAGTCCTGCACGTAGCGCACGTAGTCGTCCAGGCCGAAGTCGCCTTCGGACTGCGGCACCATGCGCGCGTCGATCCAGTCGGTGACGTAGACCTTGTGGTCGCGCAGCAGGGTGCGCACGGTGTCGCGCAGCAGCGTGGCGTGGTGGCCGGACAGCGGCGCCACCACCAGCACGGCCGGCTGCTTCTTGAGTCCGTCCACGACCTTGGCGTCGTCGCTGAAGCGCTTGAAGCGCAGCAGGCGGCAGAACGGCTTGCGCAGCACTTCCTGCTCGACGATCGGCAGGGCGTGGCCGTCGACTTCGACATGGTCCAGCGCCCAGGCCGGCTTCTCGTAGTCCTTGCCGAGGCGGTGCATCAACTCGTTGCTCGCGGCCAGGCGCTCGGCGCCGGGCAGCGTCGACCACAGGCTGTTGGGGTCGGAGAAGATCTTGGCGTTGGCTTCGGCCTGGTGCACCCAGGGGGCGAGCAGGTTACGGGTCAGTTCGTGCCACTGGTAGAGCATGCCGGTGTTTCCATCCTGAGCGTATGCTGCCGTGCAGCATAACGCATCCGCGCGGTTTGCACCTTAATGGGGCACCAGACCAATCGTCTCCAGCGCCGCCGCATCCCCCGCCAGCGCTGGCGCCAGCCAGCAATGACTGCCCACCGGGCGCAGCCCGAGCGCACCGAACTGGCGCCGGTACCAGCGCGCCGCGCGGGGCTGGAAGCCGGCGTGGTCGCCGTCGAAGTCGTCCTCGGCGGCGAAGGTCTCCAGGAACGCCACCCCGCCGCACAGCTCCACCAGGCCGGGCAGGCCCTGGCGCAGTTCGCGGCTGGGCACGTAGTGCAGCACGTCCGAGCACACCAGCAGGTCCACCGGCGCGCACGGCCGCAGCCAGGCGAAATCGCCGAAGCGCGCCGGGTGCAGGTTGCGGTGGCGGCCGTAGCGGGCGACCGCGTAGTCGCTGCTGTCGAAGCCGAGGTAGCGCAGTTTCGGCCGCAGCTTCAGCAGCGGCGCGCGCCAGGCGCCTTCGCCGCAGCCGATGTCGAGCACGCTGCGGATCGGCCGTTCCAGGTAGTACTCGGCCTGGGCCACGGCGAGCGCGACCTTGCGCGCCAGGCGCGCGGCATCGCCGATGCCGTCGCGGCGATACCAGCGCTGGAAGTAGTCGGCGTCGTACTGTTTGTCCATGCGGGCGTGTGGTCCGTGCGGGCGCCGGACGAATCGGCGAAAATGGCCGCACATCCTACGCCAGCGACACGGAGCCAGCGCATGCAACTCTATCTGTGGATCAAGTCCCTGCATCTGCTGTTCGTGATCGCATGGATGGCGGCGGTGTTCTACCTGCCGCGGATCCTGGTCAACATTGCCGAGAGCGCGGGCCAGCCGCAGGTGCAGGAGCGCCTGGCGCTGATGGGCCGGCGCCTGTACCGCTTCGGCCACAGCATGTTCGGGCTGGCGCTAGTGCTGGGGCTGACCCTGTGGCTGGGGTACAAGGTGCTGCCGGACTTCCCGACCATGGTCGCGCCCGGCCACAGCGGCTGGCTGCACGCCAAGCTCGGCCTCGTGGCGCTGATGCTGGCCTACTACATCTTCACCGGCCGTTGGCTCAAGCGCGTCGGCCAGGCCGGCGCGCTGCCGTCCTCGCGCGCGCTGCGCCTGTTCAACGAGCTGCCGGTGCTCGCGCTGCTGGTGGTGATCTGGCTGGTGCTGGCCAAGCCGTTTTGAGCGGGGATTGGGGATTTGGGATTGGGGATTCGAAAGTCCCCGTTTCCGACCCTTTCCGGGTTTGCGCCAGCAGCTAGGCGTTGCGGCTGTCGAGTTGCTTCAGTTCGCTGCGGGCCAGGTCGATCCACTGGCGTTGGTCGCGCTGGTAGTAGCGCGGGGCCAGGCTGGAGCGCTTCAGCACTTCGTTGAACACTTCGCCGGCGCGCTGCGGCTGGCCCGCGCGCTGCAGCAGTTGCGCGTAGCGCACGCGCGCTTCTTCGCCGGGGTAGTCGTCGGCGAGCGCGGCGTATTCCTCCAGCGCCGCGTCGGTCTGGCCCAGCGCCTCGGTGGCGCGCGCGTAGAGCAGGTGGCCGTCTTGCGAGCGGAACTGCGGGTTGGCGGCGATCAGCCGGTCCAGCGTGGCTTTCACCGCGGCCGGCTGGTCCAGGCCGAACTGCGCCTTGGCCAGTCCGAGCAGTAGTCCGGGGTCGTCGCGGTGGATGCCGCGCAAGCCGCTCTCGAACACCTCGGCCGCCTGCGCGTACTCGCCGTTATCCAGGTGCACCTCGGCCAGTTGCCGGCGGTTGTCCACGGTGTCGGCCAGTTCCAGGCGATTGCCGGCGGTGCGCTTGTCGCGGTTCGGATCGAGCGTGGCGCCGACCTTGCGCAGATGGCGGCGCGCGCGCGGATCGTTGCGCCACTCCGGCAGCAGTTCGGCGATCACGTAGATCAGGATCCCCAGATACGAAAAGATCAGCAGAATGAAGATCCAATACAGCGGGCGGCCGCTGCGCACCACGTGCACGCAGCAGGCCAACTGCAAGGCCAGCGACAGCAGGACGATGGGATTCATGGGCAACGCTTCCTTGTGTCGCGATCAGGCCGCTTCGTACGCCCCGTAGCTGCGCAGACGCGCGTAGCGCTTCTCCAGCAACTGCTCGATCGGCAGCTGTTCCAGCGCGTCCAGTTCGTTGAGCAGGACCGCCTTCAGGCGCTTGGCCATCTGCGTGGGGTTGCGGTGGGCGCCGCCGATCGGTTCGCGGATCACCTTGTCGACCAGGCCCAGTGCGGACAGACGCTTGGCGGTCAGGCCGAGTTGCTCGGCGGCGTCCTTGGCCTTGGAGGCGTCCTTCCACAGGATCGAGGCGCAGCCTTCCGGCGAGATCACCGAATAGGTGCCGTATTCCAGCATCAGAGTGCGGTCGCCGACGCCGATCGCCAGTGCGCCGCCGGAGCCGCCTTCGCCGATCACGGTGCAGATCACCGGCACCTTCAGTTCGGCCATTTCCAGCAGGTTGCGCGCGATCGCCTCGCTCTGGCCGCGCTCCTCGGCGCCGATGCCGGGGTAGGCGCCGGGGGTGTCGATGAAGGTCAGCAGCGGCAGCTTGAAGCGCTCGGCCAGCTTCATCAGGCGCAGCGCCTTGCGGTAGCCCTCCGGGCGCGGCATGCCGAAATTGCGCGCGATCTTGCTCTTGGTGTCGCGGCCCTTCTGGTGGCCGATGATCACCACCGCGCGGCCGTCGATGCGGCCGAGGCCGCCGACGATGGCCTTGTCGTCGGCGAACGCGCGGTCGCCGGCCAGTTCCTGGAACTCGTCGCAGAACACGTTGATGTAGTCCAGCGTGTACGGGCGCTGCGGATGCCGCGCCAACTGCGAGATCTGCCACGAGGACAGGTCGCGGAAGATCTGCGCGGTGCGCACCCGCAGCTTGTCCTCCAGCGCACCCACCTCGGCGTCGACGTTGACCGCCGGGCCGGTGCTGGCGTTGCGCAGTTCCTGGATCTTGGCTTCCAGATCGGCGATGGGTTGCTCGAAGTCGAGGTAGTTCGGGTTCATTGGAAGCCGTCGGATGGATCAAAGGTGGGGAAGCTTAGCCGAATGTACGGCAACTGCCCGTACGCTCCGGTGTGGAAAGGTCGGCGGGGCGCGGCTGGCCGGGGGCGGCGGCGGTTCAGGGAACGACCAGCGCACTGCGCCCGGTCAGCTCGCCGAAGGCGTGCACGAAGGTGTTGCAGGCCTCGTTGGCCGAGGGCGGCAGCGAGGCGCCCAGCGTCGCGGTGGCGGTGGTGAACGCCATCTGCGCCTGGAAGGCTTCCTTGCGCAGGGCACGCTGCGCGTCGGCGCTGGTCGCGCGCAGGTGGCGCGCGTAGAGCGCGCGCAGCGGGCCGGCATGGGCCTCGTAGGCCGGGTCCAGCGGCGGCAACGTCGCCGGGGTCTTCTCCAGCGCGAAGCGCGGCGTCACGTAACGGCCCGGCCGCGCGCGCTCGAACGCGCCGGGCTGGCCCATGCCGGTCTCGACGTAGGCGATGAAGTCCGGTGCAGTGAAGATCTTGCTGGAGATCTTGCCGCCGCTGGCATCGACATGCGCGACGACCTGCTCGTCCGGGAACGGCTCGCGCACGCCGAAGGTCCAGTCCTTGTCGATGAACAGGTTGTGGGTCTGTTTGAACGGGCCTTCGAAGGTGACGCCGTTCAGTTCGATCCGCGCGTTGATCGAACCGAAGTTCTTCGCCTTGTCCGGGCCGGTGAGGTAGATCGCGTTCGCGGTCACGTACTCGCTCAGGGTCGGATTGATCAGTCCGCCCCTGGTATCGGCGTAGACGATGAAGCGCACATCGCCCAGGCGTTCGCTGCGCAGGTGGTGCTCGCCGGCCGCCAACGTCACCGGCTGCGCCTGCTGTGCCGGCACCTGTAGGGTCTTGCCGTCGAGCGTGATCGACAGCGGCGCGGCGGTGGGGTTGTCGATCTGGAAGTCGACCTTGGACGAGGAACACGCCGCCAGCGCGAGCGCGGCAGCGAACGGGAACAGCACGGTCTTCATCGCGGCCTCCTTCCTTCGGCCATGTGCAACGGGCGCGCCGCGCTGCGCGCCAGGCTCAGTTCGCCCATGGCGGGTTGTATTTGACCTTCACCGCGCGCACCGCCGGGTCGCCGCGCAGGGCGTCCAGCAGTTGCGGGTCCACGCGCACCGAATGGCTGCCGTTGAGGTCGAGCATGCCGGCGATGCCGCCCTGCGCCGACTGCAGCAGCAGGTCCAGGCGCAGGGGAGTCTTGCCCGGGCGGTGGCGGGCGAGCAGGCCGTCGATGCGCGGCCAGGCGCTGCGCTGGCGCAGGTCCAGGCGCAGCGACAGGCGCTGCGCGTGGTGCGTGCAGATCTGTTCGTAGTCCCAGCACTGGCGGATGCGCATCGCGTAGCCGCCGTTGAATTCGTCCTCGCGCACACCGCCCTTGACGATGAGGATGCGGTCGCGGGTCAGCAGGTGGCCGAACTCGGCGATGGCGTCGGAAAACGCGCTGCACTCGATGCGGCCGCGGCCGTCCTCCAGTTGCACGAACACCTGGCTGTCGCCCTTGCGGCGCACGCCGACCACCTGGCCGGCGAGGATCGCGCTGACCTCCGGGCGCCAGGCGCGCTTCTCGCCGTCGCCACCGCCGCGGCCGCCGCCGGATTGCGCGCAGATCTTCTCCAGTGCGCTCAGGTCGCAGCCGACCAGTTCGCGCACTTCGTCGCGGTACGGATCGAACGGATGGCCGCTGAGGTAGAAGCCCAGCGTCTCGCGCTCGCCGGCCAGCAACTGGCCCAGCGGCCATTCCTTGCTCTCCGGCAGGTCCAGGCGCAGCGCCGGCGCGCTGGTGTCGGCGCCGCCGAACAGCGAGTTCTGTCCGGAGGCGCGCTCGCGCGCCATCTGCTCGGTGGCCTTCATCACCTCCGGCAACTGCAGCATCAGTGTGGCGCGGTTGGCGCCGAGTCCGTCCATCGCGCCGGCGTTGATCATCGCCTCGAGGGTGCGCTTGTTGAGCTTGGCCGATTCCACGCGGGTGCAGAAATCCAGCAGCGAGGCGTACTCGCCGCCGCGCTCGCGCTCGGCCACGATCGCCTCGCAGGCGCCGCGGCCCACGCCCTTGATCGCGCCCAGGCCGTACTGGATGGTGTCCGGGGTGGCCGCCTCGAACATGTAGGCCGAGGCGTTGATGCGCGGCGGCAGCACGGTCAGGCCGAGGTTGCGCACCTCGTCGAGGAAGCCGACGACCTTGTCGGTGTTGTCCATGTCCGAGGACAGGGTGGCCGCCATGAATTCGGCCGGGTAATGGCGTTTCAGCCACGCGGTCTGATAGCTGACCAGGGCGTAGGCGGCGGCGTGCGACTTGTTGAAGCCGTAGCCGGCGAACTTCTCCATCAGGTCGAAGATTTCGTCGGCCTTGGCCTCGCCGACGCCGCCCTTGGCCGCGCCCTCGCGGAAGATCTCGCGGTGCTTGGCCATTTCCGCCGGCACCTTCTTGCCCATCGCGCGGCGCAGCAGGTCGGCGCCGCCCAGCGAGTAGCCGCCGACGATCTGCGCCATCTGCATCACCTGCTCCTGGTACACCATGATGCCGTAGGTGTCCTTCAGGATCGCTTCGGTGCGCGGATCGGGATAGACGATCTCCTCCTGCCCGTGCTTGCGCGCGTTGAACGAGGGAATCAGGTCCATCGGGCCGGGGCGGTACAGCGAGACCAGCGCGATCAGGTCCTCGAAGCGGTCGGGGCGGGCGTCCTTCAGCAGCCGGCGCATGCCCGAGGATTCGAACTGGAACACCGCACCGGTGTTGCCCGAGGCGAAGATGCCCTTGTAGGTCGGCGCATCGTCGAGCGGGATCGCGGCGATCTCCACCGGCGGGACGCCGGCGCGCGCGTGGCGCACGTTGATCGCCTTCACCGCCCAGTCGATGATGGTCAGGGTGCGCAGGCCGAGGAAGTCGAACTTGACCAGGCCGACCTGCTCGACATCGTCCTTGTCGAACTGGGTGACCGGGTTCTTGCCGAAATTGTCGACGTCGTGTTCGGCGAACAGCGGGCAGAAGTCGGACAGCGGCGTCGGCGCGATCACCACGCCGCCGGCGTGCTTGCCGGCGTTGCGGGTGAGGTCCTCGAGCTGCCGCGCCAGGTCCATCAGGTCGCGGACGTCGTCCTCGGCCTGGTAGCGCTGGATCAGCTCCGGCGAGGCCATCTCGCTGTCCTTGCCTTCGCCCATCGCATCCTTCAGCGTGATGCCGAGGATGTTGGGGATCAGCTTGGCGACGCCGTCGACCAGGCCGTACGGGAAGCCGAGCACGCGGCCGCAGTCGCGCACCACCGCCTTGGCCGCCATGGTGCCGTAGGTGATGATCTGGCTGACCCGATCGCGGCCGTACTTGCGCGCCACGTAGTCGATCACCTCGTCGCGGCGATCCATGCAGAAGTCGATGTCGAAGTCGGGCATCGACACGCGTTCCGGGTTGAGGAAGCGCTCGAACAGCAGGTTGTACGGCAGCGGATCCAGGTCGGTGATCTGCAGCGCCCATGCCACCAGCGAGCCGGCACCGGAACCGCGGCCCGGGCCGATCGGGATGCCCTGGTTCTTGCCCCACTGGATGAAGTCGGCCACGATCAGGAAGTAGCCGGGGAAGCCCATCTTGATGATGGTGTCCAGCTCGAACTCGAGCCGGTCCACGTAGTCCTGGCGGGTCTTGCCGGGCGCCAGCGGGTTCTTTTCCAGGCGCGCGGCCAGGCCGTCGCGCGACTGGCTGCGGATCCAGCTGTCCAGCGTCTCGTCGTCGGGCACCGGATAGGCGGGCAGGAAATAGGTGCCCAGCTGCATCTCGATGTTGCAGCGTTGCGCCAGCGCCAGGGTGTTGTCGATCGCGTCGGGGATGTCGGCGAACAGCGCGGCCATTTCCTCGGCCGACTTCAGGTACTGCTGGTCGCTGTAGTCGCGCGGTCGCTTGGGATCGTCGAGCACGCGGCCGGAGGAGATGCACACGCGCGCCTCGTGCGCGGCGAAGTCGCTGGCGTACAGGAAGCGCACGTCGTTGCTGGCGATCACCGGCAGGCCGCGGGTGCCGGCGGCGTGCAGGGCGAACTGGTTGAACGCCTCCTCGCCATCGCGGCCGGTGCGGGTCAGTTCCAGGTGCAGGCCGTCGCCGAAGATGCGCTGCCAGTCGGCCAGTTGCTGCTCGGCCAGATCGTGGCGGCCTTCGCTGGCCAGGCGCCCGGCCAGGCTCTCGCGGCCGGCCAGCGCGAACAGGTTGTCGCTGCCGGTCTGCAGCCATTCCGGGCGCAGCGCCACGCCGCCTTCGTTGCGGTGGCCTTCCAGCCACGCGCGGGTCAGCAGTCGCGACAGGCTCAGGTAGCCGTCGCGATTGCGGCACAGCACGGTCAGCCGCCACGGCGCCTGGGTGCCGTCGGCGATCAGCAGGTCGGCGCCGGCGATCGGCTTGATGCCCACGCCCTCGGCGGCCTTGTAGAACTTGACCAGCGCGAACAGGTTGTTGAGGTCGGTGACCGCCAGCGCGGGCAGGTCCAGCTCCACCGCGCGGCTGAGCAGGTTGGCCTGCTTGGCTTTCTTCGGGTCAGCCTGATCCGGTTTCTCGGGCACACGGATGGTCGAATCCGCCAGCGAGAACTCGGTGTGGATGTGCAGATGGGCGAAGCGGGAAGTGGACATGCGGAACCAGAGCGATGCCCGGGCAGGGTAGCGGCGGGGGGGGAGCCGGGGAAGGGCTGGCCTGGTTTTTTTTAACATTTCCCAGCCCCCACGAATAAAGGGAAT
>NZ_NSGT01000050.1:0-81425 GCF_009192905.1 Xanthomonas sp. LMG 12459 | reverse complement strand
CCCGCCGCTTTCGACGCCTTGTCCGACGGCTCGGCCTGCGCCATCTGCGAACCCGCCCCTACACGCCACGCACCAATGGCAAGGCCGAGCGGCTGGTGCAGACCAGCCTGCGAGAATGGGCTTATGCGCGCTCCTATATCGACTCCACGCAACGCGCCAACGCCTTCTCGGGCTGGCTGCATCATTACAACTGGCATCGACCACACGCCAGCCTCGGCTACAAACCTCCCATCTCCCGAATTCCACTGAACAACGTGGTGGGTTTACACAGCTAGCGCGCCTGCACGTCTGGGCGGGCGCAAACCCGCCGGTAGCGATCGCTCCGCAGGACATGCCGGAGTTCCGGGGCTTGCGCAGGCGCCATCTGGGGCCTGGCGCTTGTGATGGGCCGACCTCCCTGGCCAAGCGCCGTTTCCGGTCGATGCCGTGCTTGCAGGTCCTCCTGCCGCGCACACCACCGACGCAACTCCTCTCAAAGCGCGGAACTCGCTCTAGAATGTCGGCCAGGATGGATCAGGGAGGATAGGGCTTGTCGAATCGTAAACTCGTTGCGGCGGCGCTCGTCGTCGTGCTCACGGCCGTCTGCGGCTATTTCCTGTCCGGCTACCTGGTCCTGCTGCTGCTGAAGCTGGACACGCGGATGTTCGGGCTTGGCACCTACTACCAGTACGTTCACGCCATCGGCTTGCCGGAGGTGGCTCCGTACGTCGGCAAGATCAAATGGGCTGGCTACCTCGGCTTCGGCT
Source organism: Xanthomonas sp. LMG 12459 (assembly GCF_009192905.1). Lineage (NCBI taxonomy): Bacteria > Pseudomonadati > Pseudomonadota > Gammaproteobacteria > Lysobacterales > Lysobacteraceae > Xanthomonas > Xanthomonas sp. LMG 12459. Next base: position 80,679 of record NZ_NSGT01000050.1, on the reverse strand, counting down.
TGCCCGGCCTGGTGGCCCTGCTGATCCTGGTGCTGATGTTCAGGCCGCCCAAGCGCAGCCTGCATGGCGACGCGCGCTTCGCCGGCGCGGCCGACCTGTCCAAGCATGGGCTGTTCAAGACCAGCGGCGACGGCATCGTGGTCGGCAAGTTCCGCGGCAAGCTGGTGCGCCTCAGCGGCCAGCAGTTCGTGATCCTGGCGGCCCCGACCCGGTCGGGCAAGGGCGTCGGCGTGGTCATTCCGAACCTGCTGGAGTACCAGGAATCGGTGGTCGTCCTGGACATCAAGCAGGAGAATTTCGATCTGACCAGCGGCTGGCGCGCCAGCCAGGGGCAGGAGGTGTTCCTGTTCAATCCGTTCGCCGAGGATCGTCGCACCCATCGCTGGAATCCGCTCAGCTATGTCTCCGACGATCCGGCGTTCCGCGTCTCGGACCTGATGAGCATCGCCGCCATGTTGTATCCGGATGGCTCCGACGACCAGAAGTTCTGGGTCAGCCAGGCGCGCAATGCGTTCATGGCGTTCTCGCTCTACCTGTTCGAGAACTGGGACGACGAACGCAACATCGGCTTCCCCGGCGGTCTCGGCACGCCGACGCTGGGCGCGATCTACCGCCTGTCGTCCGGCGACGGCACCGACCTGAAGAAGTACCTGAAGTCGCTGTCGGAGCGGCGCTTCCTCAGCGGCAACGCCAAGTCGGCGTTCTCCAACCTGCTGTCGCAGGCGGACGAGACCTTCGCCTCGATCATGGGCACGCTGAAGGAGCCGCTCAATGCCTGGATCAATCCGGTGCTGGATGCGGCCACCAGCGACAACGACTTCCTGCTGACCGACCTGCGCAAGAAGAAGATGACCATCTACATCGGCATCCAGCCCAACAAGCTGGCCGAGAGCCGCCTGATCATCAACCTGTTCTTCAGCCAGATCATCAACCTCAACACCAAGGAGCTGCCCAAGAGCAATCCGGCGCTGAAGTATCAGTGCCTGCTGCTGATGGACGAGTTCACCGCGATCGGCAAGGTCGACATCATCGCCTCGGCAGTGTCATATATGGCTGGCTACAATGTCCGCCTTCTGCCGATCATCCAGAGCATGGCGCAGCTCGATGCCACCTATGGCAAGGACATCTCGCGGACCATCATCACGAATCATGCACTGCAGATTCTCTACGCTCCGCGCGAGCAGCAGGATGCCAACGACTACTCCGAGATGCTCGGCTACACCACCTTCCGCAAGAAGAACGTCACCCGCGGCAAGGATGTGACCCGAAGCGTGTCGGAGGAGAAGCGGGCGCTGATGCTGCCGCAAGAGTTGAAGGCGATGGGCAACGATCAAGAGGTGTTCTTGTACGAGGGCATTCCGCATCCGGTGAAGTGCGACAAGATCAAGTACTACAAGGATCGCTACTTCACCGCGCGGCTGCGTCCCAAAGTCGATATTCCGACACTCTCGATATGAAAGTGTGACGAAAAACACCTATTTTTTGGGCGCATCTATCATTTGAACGTTTTTTTGCCAAATGCTTGACGTGAGCATGCCCCTGCGGCACATTCTCGCGAGTATGGCGGTGCGTTGGTAACAGAAACAGAAACAGGAACAGGGGCGTGGGCCGAACGGCGCACGTAAGGGGTGACATGGAAGGTTTGCTGTCAAATTCCGTTTTCTTCGGCGCTGATCGCGCGGCCTCGGATCCGTCCGGTTGTCTGCCGCAGATCCGTGCCCGCGCCGTTTCCGGCGCCTTCCTTGCCGCGACGCGCGTGTCGTGCCGTCGCGTCGAACTTCGCCATCCAGCAGTGGGCCGCCTGCGCGCCGCCCGCTCTCTATACGTTTCCGCAATTCAGAGGCTCGCGTGAAAAGAACGCATATGTTTCGGCTGATCGCTACGTTGAGTGCCGTCGCGCTGTTGAGCGCCTGTGCAACCAGGCCGGCACCCGACTTCCGCGGCAAGTGGAAGCCGGTCAACCGTTTCTCCGAGTCGACCATGGAGATCCCGCTGTACTCGTCGTACGTGTATCAGGCGATCCCGATGGACGGCACGCTCAAGACGATGCTCGAGCGCTGGGCCAAGGATTCGAACATGCAACTGTCCTACGGCATCCAGTCCGATTACACGCTGTATGCCCCGGTCGCCAAGATCAACACCACCAGCATCCAGCAGGCGGTCGCCGAGCTGAGCGTGGTCTATGCGCAGGAAGGGCTGAGCGTGACCGCGGCGGGCAATCGCATCCTGGTGCAGCCGTCGTCGTCGCTGAGCGGCGCGCCGGCAGCCAGCGGCAGCGCGAAGTGACGTCACCGTCGGCCTGCACGCTGCGCGCCGACAGCCACATTACGAAACCTGGTGAAGTCTGATGTTCGGTAAAAAGCCGGTCGAAAGCGAAAACGTCAACAAAGCGGTCGCGAAGGCGGTCAACTACGAAATCAGCATTGCTGATCTGGCTCGCCGCAGCGAGCGCCGTGCGTGGTGGGTCGCGTTCGGCGCGATCATCATGTGCCTGCTCCTCGGCGGCGGGTACTACTACATGCTGCCGTTGAAGGAGAAGGTGCCGTATCTGGTGATGGCCGATGCGTATACCGGCAATTCTACCGTGTCTGTGCTGCGCAACATTGGCGATGTGCAGAGCGTCACCACCAGCGAGGCGCTGGCCAGGAGCAATGTGGCACGCTTCATTACCGCGCGCGAGTCCTACGACTCGGAGATGATGGGGCTCAACGACTGGAATACGGTGTTCTCGATGGCGCCCCGCGATACCGCGGTGGGGGCTGAGTACTTCAATCTGCATGCGCCCAGCAATCAGTCCGCGCCTTACTACATCTACGGCAAGGTGCGCTCCATTCGGGTCAAGATTCTGAGCATTACGCTGCTCGGTGGCGGCGGCAAGCCATATACCGGCGCCAATGTGCGCTTCCAGCGCAGCATCTACGACAAGAAGACCGGCCAATCCACGTTTCTCGACAATAAATTCGCCATTCTTGGCTTCCGTTACAACAATAATCTGGCCATGGACGAGGATCTGCGAGTGCAGAATCCGCTGGGTTTCCAAGTGACCGACTACCGGGTCGACAACGATTACTCGGCCATGCCGGTTCCGCCGTCGCCCGCCGTGCAGACGCCTGCCACGGGCGCGGTCCAGCAGCCGGCGTCCGCTCAGATGGATGGAACGACGGGGCAAGTGCCGGGGCAGCAGATGCCGGGCCAGCAGATGCCGGGCCAGCCGGTGGCGCCGGGCGCTGGCGGCACGATGCCGGTTCCGCAGCAGGCGCCGATGGCCAACCCGGCCAGCGCGCCAGTCTATCCGGGAGCGCAGCCCGCTGCTGCGCCTCCCGCGCCCAACGTTGCACCTCAGCACAATGGTAATGGAGCGAACGTTCGATGAGTTTCCTGACGAAAACCGGTGCGGCGCATCTTGCGTTGCTGGCTCTGGGCCTGTTTGCGCCGATCGCGTCGGCCCAGGTGGTTCAGCAGTACGAGTACGAGCCTGACAAGATCTACCAGGTGCGTACCGGCCTGGGCATCACCACCCAGATCGAACTGAGCCCGAACGAGAAGATCCTCGATTACAGCACCGGTTTCACCAGTGGCTGGGAACTCAGCCGTCGCGAGAACGTCTTCTATCTGAAGCCGAAGAACGTCGACGTCGACACCAACATGATGATCCGCACCGCCACCCATTCCTACATTCTGGAACTGAAGGTGGTGGCCACGGACTGGCAGCGGCTGGAGCAGGCCAAGCAGGCCGGCGTGCAGTACAAAGTGACCTTCACCTATCCGAAGGACACCAGCTTTGCCGCCGCCAGCGACGAGGTGAAGGATGAGTCGCAACTCGACACGCGGCTGACTAAGGACCGCCATTACTACTTCGACTACGACTATTCCACGCGTTCCAAGCAAATGTGGATCGTGCCGAGCAGCGTCTACGACGATGGCAAGTTCACCTACATCAAAATGGATCTGACGCGTTTCCCGACGGGCAATTTCCCGGCCGTGTTCGGGCGCGAGAAGGAAAGCGATGAGGATTTCCTGGTCAACACCACAGTCGAGGGCAATACCCTGATTGTCCACGGGACCTATCCCTTCCTGGTCATCCGCCACGGCAAGAATGTTGTCGGCTTGCGTAGGAACAAGCAAAAGTGAACTCGAATCTACCCCCGTCTGATGAAAACTACGGCAACGACCACGGTCAGCCGCGCTCCCCGCATGCGGACGATGCGCCGCGCGAGAATCCCTATTTCGCTCGCCAGCAGCAGACTGCTGACCCGAATCTGGACGCCAACGAGCCGGTGCTCCGCTCCAGCGATCTGAAGAAGCTCAATCGCAAGGCGCTGGTGTTCCTGGGCGGCATCGCCGCGCTGTTGGTCCTGGCGATCTTCTGGCTGGTGAGTGGCAGCAGCGCGCCTGAGCCGGCACCGAAGCCGCGCCAGGAAGCGGTGGTGGCACCTGCGTTGCCGCAGACCGCGGCGCCGCTACCGGTGCAGCCGGCCGAGCCGGTGCAACTGGCCGAGCAACCGAGCCTTCCGCCGCTGCCGCCGATGCCCACTGAAAAAGACCCCATGGTGCAGTCCTCGTCTCGGCAGGACCGCGGGCCGTCACTCCTGGAGCGGCGCATGGCCGGCATGCAGCAGGAAGCAGGCATGGGCGGGCAGGGTATCGGCATGCCGCAGGGTCAGGAGCTGGGAGGCTTGCAGCAGCAGGACCAGGTGACGTCCGCAAAGCCGATCGCCAATCCGGACGGTTTGCTGGTGCGCGGCACCTATATCCGTTGTGTGCTGGAGACCCGGATCATCACAGATTTCCCGGGCTTCACCTCCTGCATCATCACCGAGCCGGTGTACTCCATCAATGGCAGGCGCCTGCTGCTGCCGAAGGGATCGAAGATCCTCGGTCAGTACGGCGCCGCAGAGCCGACCGGTCCGCGCATGCAGGTGGTCTGGGATCGCATCACCACGCCTACCGGCATCGACGTGACCCTGGTTGGTCCTGGCGTCGACAACCTCGGCAGTGCCGGTCATCCGGGCCAATACAATGCACATTGGGCGAGCCGCATCTCGTCCGCGCTGATGATCAGCTTGCTCAGCGATGCCTTCAAGTGGGCGGCGGCCGAGCATGGCCCGAAGACCACGACGACCGGCCTCAACTCCGGCGTGGTCACCGAGCAGCCGTTCGAGAGCAATACGGCGCAGTCCATCCAGCGTCTGGCCGACCAGGCACTGGATCGCCGGCGTCCGGCCACCGTGACCATCAACCAGGGCACCATCGTGAACGTCTACGTGGCCAAGGACGTCGACTTCACGGCCGTGTTGCCGCGTTGACCGAGATCGAGACAGCGACGTGACGTTCGACGACTCTCCGACCGCGCAGATCTCCACGGATTTCCTGGATTACCAGTACTCGGTGCTGGGCATCCTGGATTATCTGAACTCGCCGGACGTGACGGAAATCTGCATCAACCGTCCCGGCGAGTTGTACCTGGAGACGCTGCGCGGCTGGCAGCGGATGGATATCCCGTCGCTGACCTTCGACCGCGCGCGCCAGTTCTGCACGGCGGTGGTCAACGAGAGCAATACCGGCCAGCGCATCACCGATGCCGATCCGGTGGTATCGTTGACCTTTCCCACTGGACAGCGCGCGCAGTTCGTGATCCCGCCGGCCTGCGACGCCGGCAAGGTGTCGATCACCATCCGTCTGCCGTCCAAGCACACCAAGACCCTGCAGCAATACAAGGAAGACGGCTTCTTCCAGGAGATCCTGGAGGTGCAATCGGGGCTCAGCGAGCAGGATCGCGAGCTGCTCGAACTACGGCGGCAGCGCGATTACGCCGAATTCTTCAAGAAGGCGGTGCTGTTCAAGAAGAACGTCGTCGTCGCCGGCGCGACCGGCAGCGGCAAGACCACCTTCATGAAGTCGCTGGTCAATCACATCCCGCACGAAGAGCGGCTGGTGACCATCGAGGACGCGCGCGAGCTCTTCATCAGCCAGCCCAATTCCGTGCATTTGCTCTACTCGAAAGGTGGACAAAGCACGAGCAACGTCACCGCGAAGAGCTGCATGGAAGCATGCCTGCGCATGAAGCCCGACCGCATCATCCTGGCCGAGTTGCGCGGCGACGAGTCGTTCTACTTCATCCGCAACTGCGCCTCCGGTCACCCGGGTTCCATCACCAGCTGCCACGCTGGCAGCATCGGTCAGACCTGGGACCAGCTGGCGTTGATGGTCAAGGCCTCGGCTGAAGGGTCTGGACTGGAGTTCGCTGTCATCAAGCGGCTGCTGATGATGACCATCGACATCGTTGTCCATATCAAATCGCATGCGGGCCGGCGCTATATCACCGGTATCGATTTCGATCCGGAACGCATGCAGTCGGGCGGGGGGTGAATATGTTCATTAAGGTGATAAGGCGAAACAGCGCCGATTGACTTTGAATTTTTCTTCCAACACGATTCATTTGCGACATCTGCGGCGTTCTGGACGATTTGCCACGACGCCGATGCATAGGGAGTAACCACGGCATGTTGCCAGGCATGGAACTACTGAGCTGTCCCGAAATGGCGGTTCCGGCTGAAGTCATGCAGCACGTTGTGCGCGTGGAGTCGTCGCACAATCCGTTCGCGATCGGCGTGGTCGGCGGCCGCCTGGTGCGCCAGCCGCAGAACCTGTCCGAAGCCGTCGCCACCGCGCGGATGCTGGAAGAGAAGGGTTACAACTTCTCCCTGGGCCTGGGGCAGGTCAATCGCTACAACCTGATCAAGTACGGCCTGGATACCTACGAGAAGGCGTTCAAGACCTGTCCGAATCTGCAGGCCGCGTCGAAGATCCTGGCCGAGTGCTATAGCCGCTCCGGCGGCAACTGGGGCAAGTCGTTCAGTTGCTACTATTCCGGCAACTTCGAGACCGGGTACCGCCACGGTTACGTGCAGAAGGTCTACGCGTCGATCAATCAGAGCAGGGCGCTTGCCGCGTCCACCGCTGGTGCGATCCCGGTGATCCCGGCGGGAGGCGTGCGCCGCGTGGTCACAGACTCGGTGAAAGCCGCGGCGGTGCGCGAAGTGGATTCGATCGTGTCGAGGCGGATCGACGCGGCGGCCGGTCAGCTTGCCAGCGGTCTCGCCACGCAAGGTCAACCATCACTCCGTGCCCAAGCTGCCGTTGCGGCGCCAGCGCAGCCAACGGCAGGTGCTGTAGCGGCCGTGTCGGCACAGGCGGCTGCCGCAGATTCCGATCTTTATGTAATACGACCGACAGGCGCCGGCAAAGGAGTGGCGGTTCCTGCAGGTGGCGGAGCGCCCACAGTTCCGCACGTTGCCGCACACGCGCCTCAGGCAGTGGCGGGAACGGCCGTTCCTGGCACAAGTACGCCGCCGCCGACGTCTGGCGACGGGGCCTTCGTATTCTAGCCAGATGCAGTAGCACGGCCATGCAAATGGCTTTTGACCACCCCCTGTTTCCAAATCAAGGAGAAAACCATGATGTTCAAGAAAGCTAAAGTGAATTCGAACGCCAAGGTCATCGGTATGGCGGCGTTGAAGGCGGCGATGTTCACCGCAGCCGTGTTCGCCTCTGGCGTCGCGATGGCGGCGGGCTCCGGTGTCGACTATGCCGGCGCCGACCAGAAGGTCTGTGGCTTCCTCGGCAAGACCAACAACATTCTGAACATGGCTTCGATCGTGGTGGTGACGATCGCCGTCGTCTTTGCCGGTTACCAGATCGCCTTCGCGCACAAGCGGGTCTCCGAAGTGGCTCCGGTTCTGCTGGGTGGCGTGTTGATCGGTGCTGCCGGCCAGTTGGCCAAAATGCTCATCGGCGACACTGGCCAGACGGCCTGCTCCGCGGCCATCACGCTCGTTCAGCACGCCGTGCAGTATGCATAAGAACGTACTTTTCCGGGGCTGCACCCGGCCTGCGATGTTTTTCGGGGTGCCGTACATCCCGTTCTTCATCGGCGCGGGCGGCGGCTTCCTGATGGGTATCTATTTCAATATGTGGCTGCTGGCGCTCATTCCGGTCATCGTCTTCATCATGCAGCAGATGACCAAGCGGGACGAGATGATCTTCCGCATGCTCGGGTTGCGCTGGATGATGCGGATGCGCGTGCGCAACCTGCAGCGCTATTCCGGCATGTGGGTGTTCTCGCCGAATGAGTACAGGAAAGAGGTGCCGGGCGCCAAGCGCTAGCTTGGAACCGGGCGCCGGGTCTCGACCCCATGCACGACGCCTGTGTCGTGCATGGGGTTGTTCGGTTTTTCGTGTCGACTCGCCGGCAGTGCTGGTGTGAGCGGGGTCGGCGGTTCCCGGTGCATCTGCGCCGGGCCTTGGCAAGACGAAACGGATTCTGAGTTCTATTATGTTCATCCCGGATACTTCGATCAGCGAATTCATCTCCATCTCCACGCATGTGGCGCCGTCCGTTCTGAAGACGACGGGAGGAGATTTCATGCTGGTCTGGCACCTGGGCGGGCTTCCATTCGTGGGCCGCGAAGAGTGGGAGATCGAACACCGGCACAACACGTTCAACCGCATGCTGCAGACGCTGCGCGCTCCGGATTTCGCCAATGTGGCGTTCTGGGTGCACGATGTGCGCCGCCGCCGTCGCATCAAGAACGGCAGCAAGTTCAAGCAGGCGTTCAACCAGGCCTTGTCTGATCAGTACTACGGGACATTGTCCTCGCAGAAGATCATGCAGAACGAGCTGTACATGACCATGATGTATCGCCCGGTAGTGACCGGTAAGCGTCTCATGGATAAGTCGTCGAACATTTCCCAGTTGCAGTCAGAACAGGACCAGGCGATCGCCAAGGTCCTTGAACTTGCAGGCAACGTCGAAGCCGTGCTCAAGGATTACTCGCCCTACCGGCTGAGCATGTACGAAGCCAGCAATGGCGTGGTGTTCTCCGAGGCGCTGGAGTTCTTCGGCTATCTGATCAATCGCATCGACGAGCCGGTGCCGGTGCTGCAGGCGCCGGTGCCCGCCTACCTGCCGGTCAGCAAGCACATGTTCGCCAACAAGACCGGCGACTTCGTGATCAAGACCCCGGAGGGCGTCAATCATTTCGGTGCCATTCTGAACATCAAGGAATACACCGACGGCACCTATCCGGGCATCCTCAATGGCCTGAAGTATCTCGACTTCGAGTATGTGGTGACCCACTCCTTCAGCCCGATGGGCCGGCACGACGCGCTGAAGGTACTCGATCGCACCAAGGGCATGATGGTGTCCTCGGGCGACAAGGCGGTCAGCCAGATCCACGAACTCGACTTGGCGATGGATCAGCTGTCGTCGGGCAACTTCGTCCTGGGCGAGTACCACTTCACCATTGCGGTCTACGCCGATACGCAGGAGAAGCTCTCGCAGCAGGTGGCGACCACCCGCGCGGAACTGTCCAATGCCGGCTTTGTCTCGACCAAGGAGGATCTTGCGGTTGCGTCCTCTTTCTACGCCCAGTTGCCAGGGAACTGGCGCTACCGTACGCGTATCGCCAGTGTCAGCTCGCTGAACTTCCTCGGTCTGTCGCCGCTGCACAATTTCGCCCAGGGCAAGCGCGAGAACAATCCGTGGGGCGAGTGCGTCACCACCTTGCAGACCACCAACGGCCAACCGTACTACTTCAATTTCCACGCCACGCATCCTGCGGAGAACTCGCTCGGCGAGAAGGCGATCGCCAACACCATGGTGATCGGCAAGTCGGGTACCGGTAAGACCGCGTTGATCAACTTCCTGCTCAGCCAGGTGCAGAAGTTCGATCCGATCCCGACCATCTTCTTCTTCGACAAGGATCGCGGCGCCGAGATCTTCGTGCGCGCCTGCGGCGGCAATTACCTGGCGCTGGAGAACGGCAAGCCCACCGGCTTCAACCCGTTCCAGTGCGAGCGCACCGAGGCGAACGTGCAGTTCCTGGCCGACCTGATCAAGGTCCTCGCCGGCAAGATCGAGTACACCTCGCGCGAGGAGGAGGACATCTTCCGCGGCGTGGAGGGCATGCTCGACACGCCCATGCATCTGCGCAGCATGACCAACTTCCGCAAGAGCCTGCCCAACATGGGCGACGACGGCCTGTACGCGCGCATGCGCAAGTGGACGGCCGGCAACTCGCACGGCTGGGTGTTCGACAATCCGGTCGATACGATCGACCTGGAGAAGGCCAGCATCATCGGCTTCGACTACACCGACGTCATCGACAATCCGGAAGTGCGGGTTCCGGTCATCAACTATCTGCTGCATCGGCTGGAAGCCCTGATCGACGGCCGGCCGCTCATCTACGTGATGGACGAGTTCTGGAAGATCCTCGATGGCAAGGGCGGCCTGAAGGAATTCGCCAAGAACAAGCAGAAGACCATCCGTAAACAGAACGGCCTGGGTATCTTCGCCACCCAGAGCCCGGAGGATGCGCTTGCCAGCGACATTTCCGCGGCGCTGGTCGAACAGACCGCGACGATGATCCTGCTGCCCAATCCCAATGCCAGCAAGGAAGACTACATGGACGGCCTCAAGCTCACCGAGGCCGAGTACCAGGTCGTGGTCAGCCTGGACGAGCGCTCGCGCTGCTTCCTGGTCAAGCAGGGCCATGGATCGTCGGTGTGCCAGCTCAATCTGCGCGGCATGGACGATGCGCTGTCGGTCATCTCGGCGTCGACCGACAATATCGAAATCATGCACCAGGTGCTGGAGCGCAAGGCCAAGGAGCACGGCGTCGCGCCGGACGATCTGACGCCCGAGCAGTGGTTGAACGAGTTCTACGCACGTCGCAAGGGCTCCGGAAAATCGGGTCCGGCGAGGTCGGTGTCTTCGGATAATCGGGGGGCCGCGGCGGTCAGCTGACCGCTTTGCCCAAATCACGCATGACGGCTTTTCTACAAGAATCGAGGAGAGCAGGAAAAACCAGGACTACGATTCGCTCGGACAGTATCAACGAGTCTGTCCGCTCGCATTGAAGTCCGGTAGTTGGAAGGGAACAAAGCCGGCAAATATGTCGCCAACGGAACACTGAAAAAGACATGCAGGCTTAGGTCTGTCGATTGCCCTCGAAGAAGTTGGTCTGGCTAGGCGATCAGGCATGTCAAAACTATCTGGTCGCTATACCTGGTACTCGAAGCCTTACGGGTGAGACTCCTGAATACGTATGCAAGTACCGCTGAAATTCCTGCATCAACGCTACTCTAGCGCAGCGTTTCGCGTGCCCGTCGCACGCGCGATTTCTGCCCGAAGGGGGGCGTTGCATGTCTCAGGCTCCATGGTGGCGCGGTGCCGTCATCTATCAGATCTATCCGCGTAGTTTTCTCGACGCCAACGGCGACGGTATCGGCGATTTGCCGGGCATCGTGCGCCAGCTGGACTACATCGCGGCGTTGGGCGTGGATGCGATCTGGATCTCGCCGTTCTTCAAGTCGCCGATGGCCGATTTCGGCTACGACATCGCCGACTATCGTGAGGTCGATCCGCTGTTCGGTACCATGGCCGACTTCGATGCCCTGCTGGCCAAGGCGCATGCGCTGGGCCTGAAGGTGATGATCGACCAGGTGCTCAGTCACACCTCGGTGGAGCACGACTGGTTCAAGGAAAGCCGTCAGAGCCGCGACAATCCGAAGGCGGATTGGTACGTGTGGGCCGATGCGCGCGAAGACGGGGCGCCACCGAACAACTGGCTGTCGATCTTCGGTGGCGTGGCGTGGCAGTGGGAACCGCGCCGCGGGCAGTACTATCTGCACAATTTCCTGGCCTCGCAGCCGGATCTGAACTTCCACAATCCGCAGGTGCAGCAGGCGACGCTGGACAACGTGGAGTTCTGGCTGGCGCGCGGTGTCGACGGCTTCCGGCTGGACGCGATCAATTTCTGCTTCCACGATCCGCAACTGCGCGACAACCCGCCCAAACCGCCGGAAAAGCGCGTCGGTCGCGGCTTCAGCCCGGACAATCCTTACGCCTTCCAGTACCACTACTACAACAACACGCAGGCGGAGAACCTGCCGTTCCTGCAGAAGCTGCGCAGCCTGCTCGACCGCTATCCGGGGACGGTGAGCCTGGGCGAGATCTCGTCGGAGGATTCGCTGGCGACCACGGCCGAATACACCCGCGCCGGGCACCTGCACATGGGCTACAGCTTCGAACTGCTTACCGACGATTTCAGCGCGGCCTACATCCGCGAGACGGTCTCGCGTCTGGAAGCGGCGATGACCGAAGGCTGGCCGTGCTGGGCGATTTCCAATCATGACGTGCAACGCGCGGTGACGCGTTGGGGGCAGGGTGCCGAGACGCCGGCCTTCGCGCGGCTGCTGATCGCGATGCTGTGTTCGCTGCGCGGCTCGGTCTGCGTCTACCAGGGCGAAGAGCTCGGCCTGGGCGAGGCAGAGGTGCCGTTCGAGGCACTGCAGGATCCCTACGGCATTGCATTCTGGCCGAACTTCAAGGGCCGCGATGGGTGCCGGACGCCGCTGCCGTGGGATGCCAGCGAGCAAGCTGGGTTCAGCACGGGGACGCCTTGGCTGCCGATCGCGGCAGCGCATCGCGCGCAATCGGTGGCGGCGCAGGAGGCCGACCCGCAGTCGGTCCTGCATGCGATTCGCCAGTTCCTGGCCTGGCGCAAGCGCCATCCGGCCTTGCGTGAGGGCGACATCGTCTTCCACGAGACGGCCGAGCCCGTGCTGATGTTCCAGCGTCGCCACGCCGCGCAGCGCTTGCTGCTGGCGTTCAATCTGTCCGCCGAGGCCGCCGACGTGGCGCTGCCTGAGGGCAGCTGGCAGGCGCTGCAGGTGCCGGGCGTGGTCGCGGGTGCGGTCGAAGAGCGCTTGCGTTTGCCCGGCTATGCGATGGTGTGCCTGCAGGGCGCATGAGCGGGACCAAGTGATTCCTGCGACGGCAGCGTCGCATCCTGCTGTGTGGCTACGGCACTGCCGAGACGGTGTTTGTGAGAGACAGTCCGGCGTGCACTGCGTCGGATAGGCCGCATGCATACCACCGACGTGGGCGCTTGTTGGACGACAAGGATCGCTCTGGAAGTTCAGTGTCCGTAGTAAGCATGTTGCGCTGACCACGCCACGCCGTCTTCGCGGTTTGGCGTGCCCGGTAATCAGGGCACGCGTCGTCGCCGACAATCACGCCGTCCTGGAACCAAGGCCAGCTCGGAGACTTGCCTGGCTGGCCCACACAACAGACTGCTGCGTCGCTGTCGCTCTTGCTGCCGGCTAGGCGACGCGGCCACGAATCCGCCGTCATCGCTGCGCTGGTGTCCATCGCGGCAATGTCACCTTGTCTGCACGCCAGCCTTTGTGATCTGAAACCCCGCTCTTCCAGCGACGCCACTTGGTCTCGATCTCGCGGCCTCCTGGCTGAGACCCATCGTTGGCGATGGCGGTGCTGGCGTCGATCAGCTGCCGCAGTATCGATTTGGTGCGGATGCATCCTCCGTGGTGCGGTCAGGCCGGTCAGTTCGGAGTTCAGCGTTGAATGTCCGGGCATGGCGCTTTCTGGCACGCAGAGGGCTTGGGCCATGCACTCCTGAAGTGCAGATTTTTTTCAGCGACGCGGCCATTCGGCGCGCTCGCGGCTTTTTGTCGGGAACTTCGCGGACTCTGCGAGATCTCCATCAGTTCCCTCACGATCGCTTTCTGTAGATCTTCTCGCAGGCGAAGGGGCTGGTGTGCGCCCTCCAGGCCGCTCGTCTTGATCCCGATCGGCAAACCAGATCGCCACCGCTGCTCGATCCTGATCTCATCGTTTTCTCGTCGGCCACCGCGGCATTTGACGCAACCGTCCGCGGCAACCGCCCCAACGAAAACGCCCGCCGGGTGCGCCGGCGGGCGTCGTCTGCAGCCTCTACGCGGGACTCAGAACTTGTAGTTCACGCCCAGCATGTAGGTGCGTCCCCATTCGACGTACTCCAGCGGGCGATCCTTGGTGCCGGCGTAGGTGCGGTAGGGCGAGTTGGTCAGGTTGCTCGCCTGCAGCAGCAGGCTCAGCCCGGCCAGGGTGCTGCCGTCGGCGAAGGTGTAGCTGACCTGCGCGTCGGTGACGTTCTCGCCGACGACGTAGCGCAGCGTGCGGTTGCCGTTGAAGTTGCCGATCTCGCCGATGAAATCCGAGCGCCGCCGCTGGCTGACGCGGGCCTCGAAGCCGTTGCGCTCGTAGTAGGCGGTGAAGTTGTACACGCGCTTGGACAGGCCGGGCAGGTCGATCGGCGCCGAGCCCACGCTGGAGGCGCTTTCGGGATCGACGATCTTGATGTCGCTGTCGTTGAACGTGGCACTGGCCTGGATGCCGAAGCCGCGCAGGCTGTCGGTGAACATGTCCAACGGCAGCGAGGCGGTCAGCTCGAGCCCGCGCAGAGTGCCGCCCTTGCCGTTCTGCGGCGAGGAGAAGGTGCCGGTGGTCTGCACCGGCAGGGTCATGTTGGGTGGCCGCACGTAGCTGGCGAGCAGGGCGGAGAAGTCGTAATCGTCGCGCGACTGCGTGTAGATGTAGCTCTTCAGATCCTTGTAGAACACCGCGGCGGCCACGTAGGCCTTCTCGCCGAAATACTTCTCGTACGACAGGTCAAGCGCGTTGGCGCGCCACGGGTCGAGCAGGGGATTGCCGCCGCTGCCGCCGGGCTTGCCGGTGGAGGTGTCCACGCCGAAATCCAGGCCGGCGCGCATCTGGTCCACGCGCGGCCGCGCCACCTGCTTGGCCGCGGCGAAGCGCAGGGTCTGCTGGTGCGGGAACAGGAAGGCCAGGTTGAGGCTCGGCAGCCAGTCGTTGTAGGTCTTGCCGGCGTCGATCGGCAGCACGTTCTGGCCGGCCGGACGGGACTGGTCGAAGTAGCTGGACTGCGAGCTCTGGTCGGCGTGCTGCAATTGCACGCCGATGTTGCCGCGCACGCCGACCTCGCCGATGTCGGTGTTGATGTTGGCGCGGAGCCAGGCCGTGGTGATCTTCTCCTGCACCGTCCAGGATTTCGGAATCAGGTAGTCCAGATTGGTGACCGGGTTGAAGGTCATGTAGCGCGAGACCGCCGCCGGCACGTTCCAGGCCGGGATGGTGCCGATGCCGGCGAAGCCGAGGTTGACCGGGTCGTACTGCAGATCGCTGGCGATGCTGGTGTCGCCTTGCGCGCCGAGCAGGATGTTGCCTTCGGCCTGGGTCTTCTGCTTGCGGCGGTCGGCGTAGTTCACGCCCACGTCGATGTCCGAGAACCAGGTCAGCGCCTGCGGCGCCGGCAGCGTCGCCGCCAAGCGGCCACCCTTCAGCCGGTCCTCGACCTCCGGCACCTTGCCGTAGCCGGAGCCGTAGATGGTGTTGGTCAGGAACAGGTTGTTCGGGTTGGAATAGTCCCGACCGGGGGTGATCTGCGAGAAGCCGTTTGGATGGACGGCGATACCGATCGAATCGAACTGCGGTCGCGGGATCAGCTGCAGGTTGTTTTCGAGGTTCAGTTCGTCGCGGGTGGCCTTGGAGTAGTTCAGGTCGGCCATTAGCCGGACGCTCCCCAGGTTGAACTCGTTGTTCCAGCCGAACGCGTCGATTTTGTCCTTGCGCTTGTTGTACATGCCACGGACAAGCGGATAGGCGTTGTTGATGGTGCCGCCGGTGAAGGTGCCATCGGCGTTGCGGCTGACATTGGTGAACACCGGGAGGATAGATGCCGGGTTGTTCGGATCCTCGCCATTGCCGCTGAGACTCAGCTCGAACTGATTGGCGGTATCGATCTGTTCGGCTTCGGTATGGAACGCATCGAAGGTGCTGGTCCAGGTGTTGGATGGCCGGAATTGCACGGTCGCCATCACGCCATCGCGCTTGTTGTTGCCGGTACGGCGCAATGCCTTGATGCCGTCCGAGAAGAATGTGCCTTGCGGAACGCCGCGGCGCTCGCCCTTGTCGGTCTTCTCGGTCGTCCACGGCTCGTACAGGCCGACCTGATTTTCCTGGATGGGCATGTCGCTGTGGGCATAGCCGATCGAGAAGCCCAGGGTGTTGTCCAGGAACTGGTCGATGTAGCTGGCGCTGAAGCGGTTGCCGAAGGCGTCGACGTTGGCGGCCTTGCCGAGCGAGCTCTTCTGCAGGCGGCCGCTGACGGCGATCACCCGGTCCGGGAAGCTCAGCGGACGCACGGTCTGCATGTCGATGGTGCCGGACAGGCCCTGGCCGACCAGGCCGGCATCGGGCGTCTTGTACACGGTCACGCCGTTGACCAGTTCCGAAGGGTACTGATCGAACTCGACGCTCCGGTTGTCGCCGGTACTGACCACTTCGCGGCCGTTGAGCAGGGTGGTGGCGAAGTCGGGCGACAGGCCGCGCACGCTGATCACCTGGGCGCGGCCGGCGACGCGCTGCGCGGCCAGGCCGGGCAGGCGCCCGAGCGATTCGGCGATGCTCACGTCCGGCAGCTTGCCGATGTCCTCGGCCGAGATCGCTTCGACGATGGACGTCGAGTCCTGCTTGATCGCGATGGCGTTCTCGATGCCGCGGCGGATGCCGGTCACCTGGACCTTGTCCAGTTCGGTGACCGGATCCTTGGACGTGGTGGCGGTGGTATCGGACTGTGCAGCAGCCAGCATCGGCGTCATCGCGACGGCCAGCGCCAGCGTCAGCGCGTTGCGCTTGTGGTTCAACATTTTCCCCTCCCAGGCAATGTTGTCTTGCGAATGTCTGAACCGGCGAGGCGGCCGGATGTGCGTGTCGCGCAGCCGCAGGGCGGTGTCGCGATTGCGCTGTATGGTAGACACGCGGCTTCGTCGCGAACGCCCGCTGCATACGTATTCACTGGCCTGCATCGCATTGGAAGCGCTTTCAGGATCGCAATGTCGTGCGCGCGCCGCTACGCCGGTGCCGCGGCGAGCATGCGCGTGCTTCATGCAACTGACGTCGCCTGGCATGAACATTCGGGTGCTGCACTGAGAGTGATGCCAGGGAGTACGCCGGCATGCGGACGTCGGGCGAGCTCGCAGATGGCGCGACATGGTTTGGCGGAAGCGGCGCGCCGCGCGCCGCTGACCTGCCGCGCACGATGGCGCGGCGCCGCAGAGGCGAGCGCCGTGATCCGGCATGGCGAGTGCATGCCTCCGCCGCTGTGCTGCCGGCGGTGCCGCGTGCCGCATGGTGGTGCGTCAGCGCGATGCCGCCGTGCCAGCGGAGGCCGGCGCCGGGTCCAGCGGGACGAAACGGATCGCCTGCCCGCCGCCGGGCGCCAGCTTCACCTGCAACTGATCGCGGCTGGTGACCATGCGCTGCTCGCGCACGAAGTCGAACGGATTGTGCTGGTAATCGGCGGCGTCGCCGTCGCGGTAGATCTCGGCGCGATAGCGCACGCCGGGTTCGAGGAAGCCCAGCGCGATCGGTAGCACGCGGCCGTGCTCGTCGGTGATGCTGCCGAGGAACCAGTCGCGGCTGTGGCGGTCCTTGCGCACGATGGTCACGTAATCGCCGATCTCGCCGTCGAGCACGCGGCTGTCGTCCCAGTCCACCGCCACGTCCTCGATGAAGCGGAACGCGTCGCGGTGCTGCAGGTAGTGCTCGGGCAGGTCGGCCGCCATCTGGATCGGGCTGTACAGGGTCACGTACAGTGCGAGTTGCCGCGCCAGCGTACTCGGAATCGCGCGTCCGCCGCGGCCCTTCAGGCTGAGAATGCCGGGGGTGTAGTCCATCGGTCCGGCCAGCATCCGGGTGAACACCAGGTTCACTTCGTGCTCCGGCGGATTCGGCGGCTCGCCCCAGGCGTTGTACTCCATGCCGCGCGCGCCTTCGCGCGAGAGCCAGTTCGGGTAGGTGCGGCGCAGGCCGGTGTCCTTGATCGGTTCGTGGGCATTGACCGACAGGTGGCGCATGGCGGCTTCCTGCACCACCTTGAGATGGTGGCGGGCCATGAACTGGCCGTCGTGCCATTCGCGCAACAGCGGGCCGCCGGCGGGATTGCGCCGGTCCACCTGTCCGTCGTCGCAGACGTAGCCGGTCTTGAAGGTATCCACGCCCAAGCGCGCATACAGATCCAGCGCCGCATCGAGCTGATCTTCATAGTGCTCTACCGCACAGCCGGTCTCGTGGTGACCGATCAGGTGCACACCCTTCTTCGCCGCGTAGGCGCTCAGGGCTTCGATGTCGAAGTCCGCGGTGGCACGGGTGAAGTCGAAGTCGTCGCCGTGGCCGACCCAGTTGCCGTCCCAGCCGGGGTTCCAGCCTTCGACCAGCACGCCACGAAAGCCGTGCGCTGCGGCAAAGTCGATGTAGCGGCGGGTGTTGGCGGTGGTGGCGGCATGCCTGGGGCCGCGCGCCCAGGTTTCCTGATTCAGGTGCATCGACCACCACACGCCGATGTACTTGGCCGGGTGCACCCAGCTCACGTCGCCCAGCGCGTTGGGTTCGTTGAGGTTGAGGATCAGGTTGGAATCGACCAGGCCGCCGGCGGTGTCGCTGATCTGCAGCGTCCGCCACGGCGTGTCGAAGGGCAGGGACCGGCGCACCTTCCAGCCTTCCGCCGACGGCGACAGTTGCGCATGCAGGCGCTGGCCTTCGCCGCGGCGCAGCCACATCCCGGCGTAGTCGACCAGGGCCGCCTCGTGGATGGCCAGGTGCAGGCCGTCCTGGCTGCGCAGGGTGAACGGCGTGTGCGCCAGCGGCACCTCGCGCAGCGGCGTGCGTCGGTACAGGTATTCGTAGTGGATGGGCGCGCCGGCGGGAATCCACCAGGCGGTCGCATCGGGGACGATGTCGAACTCGGTGAGTTCCTCGTCGATGATCGCTTCCTGCAGTACGGCCTGTTGCGGAAAGCTGTAGCGGAAGCCAAGCCCGTCGTCGTAGACCCGGAACACCACCGCGAAGCGGCGCTGGCGGCCGCCACGCTCGCCCAGCTCCACGCGCAGTTCGTTGTAGTGGTTGCGCACGTAGCGGCGCTCGCCCCACGGCTGTTCCCAGGTCTCGTCGACGCTGCGGCTGTGCTGGTCCAGCACCGCCAGGTCGCGATCCAGCGCGCCGTCGCGCAACTGGAAGCCCAGGCGCGATTCGCCGATCACCGCCTCGCCCAGCCGCTGCACGCGATAGCTGGGGCGGCCGTCGTCCAACTGCAGAGAGACGCGCAGGATCTTGCCCGGCGAGTCCACGCTGGCCACCGTCTGCGGCGCGGCGTGCAGGCATGGCGCAACGCACCACAAAACGCTCGCCAGCAACGACGGCAGACGCAGGCGCGACAGGACGTCAAACAGCGGCATCTCCCCTCCCAGGGCGACCGTGGCAGCGCATCGACTATAGCGAGGCGGTTCCTGGCCGCCGGAGGCCCGTACGATGAATACGTATGCAACTGCACGCGTCGCAGTGCCGCCCGTCTACCATGTCCGCAGCGCCCCCGCGATGCGGAGGCGGCGACCGTAGCGCCGGCGTGCCGGCCTGCGCTTCCACCATGCAGGCAAAGAGGGAGGGAGGTCGATCGGTGCGAGCCGGTCTGCCGCTTCGATGCTGAAGATGATTTGCTTGGCCGCCACCTTGGGTGCTGCGGCGTCGGCGTCTGCTGCACAGGCGTCATTGCAGTGGCGTGGCCAGACCGCGCGGGCCGAGGCCACCGCCGACGGCGGTTTCGTGCTGCAGGCGGCCCAAGGCACACGCACGGTGCCGGCGCAGCCGTTGCGCAGCGAGACCGACAGTCCGTTGTTCGACGCGCTGTTCGCGCTGGCGCAACAGGAACTGCACGACGATCAGGTGCAGGCGATCCGCGACCCGGCGTTCGATCACGGCAAGCCGTTGCCGTGCGATTGCTACCAGACCGGCGAGCGCTGGCCCTACGTGTGGACCCGCGATGTCAGCTATGCCGCGGACCTGGCCCTGGCGCGGCTGGATCCGCAGCGCACGCGGCGCTCGTTGCGCTTCAAGCTGTCGCCGATGCGCGGCACCGACGCGCTGCCGGGGCTGTTCGTGGCGCAGGACACCGGCTCCGGCGGCAGCTGGCCGGTGAGCAGCGACCGGGTGGTGTGGTTCCTGGCTGCGCGCCACCTGCTGGACGATCCGGCCTTCGCCGCCGACACCCGCGCCGCACTCACTGCCACGCTGGCCCAGGATCGCGCGTTCGCGTTCGACCCGCGCATCGGCCTGTACCGCGGCGAGACCTCGTTCCTGGACTGGCGCGAGCAGACCTATCCGGCCTGGACCCGCGAGGATGTCGGCTTCATCGCCAGTTCCTTCGCGCTGTCGACCAACGTGCTGCATTACCAGGCGCTGCGCCTGGGCGAGCGCCTGGCCCGGGAGCAGGGCGACACGCAGGCGGCCGCGCGCTATGCCGACTGGGCCGACGCGCTGCGCCAGGCGATCGCGCAGCGTTTCTGGCGCGAGGACCGCGGCACCTACGTCGGCTACATCGGCACCGCCGAGCACCCGGTGCGCTACGAACGCTACGATCTGCTGGGCCTGTCGCTGGCGGTGCTGGCCGACGTGCTGCCGGCCGCGCGTGCGCGCCAGGCGCTGGCCCGCTATCCGGCGGTGGAGGCGGGCAGCCCGGTGGTGTGGCCGCAGCAGCACGACGTGCCGATCTACCACAACCGGGCGATCTGGCCGTTCGTCAGCGCCTACGCGCTGCGTGCGGCGCGGCACACCGACGACAGCGCGCGCATCGACCTGGAAGTGCGCTCTCTGCTGCGCGGCGCCGCGCTGGCCGGCTCGAACATGGAGAACTACGAGTTCCTGAGCCAGGCCGTGCATGTCGACGACGGTCCGCTCAGCGGCCCGGTGGTCAATTCGCCGCGGCAGCTGTGGTCGGTGGCCGGCTACCTGGCGATGGTGGTCGAGGGCGTGTTCGGCGTGGAGGACGATGGCCGGGTGCTGCCCAAGTTGCCGACCAGCCTGGTGCCCATGCTGTTCGGCGAGCGCCAGGAGATTGCGTTGCAGCTGAAGGACCGCCGGATCGTGCTGCGCCGGCCGATGCAACTGCAGGGCGACCTGCTGGTCGCCGGCAAGACCCACAGCCAGAACGGCGTCATCACCATCGACTTGGTGGCACGCCACAGCGGAAGTGCGCCCTTGCAGATGCTGACGGCAGAAGACGCCTTCGCACCGCTGGCGCCGCCGGCACCGCAGGTGCGACGCGAGACCGGGGGCTGGCGGGTGCAGGCGGCTGCGGACTCGGTGTTGTACGTCGATGGGCAGGCACGCGAGGGCAGCGCCGACGGCGCGCTGCTGCCGCTGGCCGAGCGCGTGCAATGCCTGAGTCTCACCCGGAAGGGTGCGCGTTGGGAGTCGTTGCACAGCCCCACTGTCTGCGTCGGCAACGTCGCCCGCGTGGAGGGCGCCGACGATTGGAGCTGGACCGCGCCGCACGATGGCGCCTATCGACTGAGCGTGCGCTACGTCAATGCGCATGGGCCGATCAACACAGGTGTCACCGCCGCGGTCAACAGCCTGCAGGTGCAATGCGGCGACGCGCCAGCGCAATCGCAACCGCTGGTGATGCCGCACAGCGTCGGCGAGCAGACCTCCACGGCGGCGCTGTTCGTGCTGCAGGCCGGGCAACCTTGCGTCGCGCGGCTACTGCCGGCGGCAAACATGAGCGCACTGCAGCACTTCGCGCGCTACACCGGTGGCCAGGGCGGCGCCGATGGCGTGGTCAATGCCGCCGATGTCGCCGCGCTGCTGATCGCGCCGGCCGGCCCGATCGAGGAGCGCCCATGAGCGCCGTGCCACGCGCCAAGCCGGCGCTGTCGTTCTGGCAGATCTGGAACATGTGCTTCGGCTTCCTCGGTATCCAGTTCGGCTTCGCGCTGCAGAACGCCAACGCCAGCCGCATCTTCCAGACCCTCGGCGCGGACATGGACCAGGTGCCGGGACTGTGGATCGCCGCGCCGCTGACCGGCCTGATCGTGCAGCCGATCGTCGGCTACCTGTCCGACCGTACCTGGAACCGCTTCGGCCGGCGTCGCCCGTACTTCATGGTCGGCGCGTTGTTCACCACGTTGGCCTTGCTGGTGATGCCGAACTCGCCGGCGCTGTGGGTGGCGGCCGGCACGTTGTGGGTGCTGGACGCCTCGATCAACATCTCGATGGAGCCGTTCCGCGCCTTCGTCGGCGACCAGTTGCCGACGCGCCAGCGCGCCACCGGCTATGCGATGCAGAGCTTCTTCATCGGCGTCGGCGCAGTGGTGGCGAGCATGCTGCCGTGGCTGCTGGCGCACTGGGGCGTCAGCAATACCGCCGCCCCCGGCGAGGTGCCGGCGACGGTGCGCTACGCGTTCTATGTCGGCGGCGCGGTGTTGTTCCTGTCCATCGGTTGGACCGTGCTGCGCACCCGCGAGTATCCGCCCGAAGACCTACACGGCAGCGACGTCGCCACCGCGGCCGCCGCGGCGGCGCAACCGCGCCGTGTCGATGGCGCCGCTGCGCTGTGGTGCGCGGTGGGCATTGCCGGCGCGGCGGCCATCGCCTGGTGCCGCGGCGACCGCATGCTGTACGTGCTGGCCGGCCTGTGCATCGCTTACGGCGTGCTGCAGGGCGTGGCGCCGCGCCTGCGTCGCGGACACATGCTGGCGGCGATCGTCTGCGATCTGCAGACCATGCCGCGGGCGATGCGGCGCCTGGCCGGGGTGCAGTTCTTCTCCTGGTTCGCGTTGTTCGCGATGTGGATCAACACCACCGCTGCGGTCACCCAGACCCACTACGGCACCCAGGACGTCACCTCGGCCGCCTACAACGAGGGCGCCAATTGGGTCGGCGTGCTGTTCGCCGCCTACAACGGCTTCGCCGCACTGGCCGCGATCGCCATTCCGCTGCTGGTGCGCGCCTGCGGGCTGCGCGTGAGTCATCTGCTGAATCTGTGCCTGGGCGCGGCCGGCCTGCTGTCGTTCCTGTGGATCCGCGATCCGCAGTGGCTGCTGCTGTCGATGGTCGGGGTGGGCTTCGCCTGGGCCTCGATCCTGTCGTTGCCCTACGCCTTGCTGTCGGACAGCGTGCCGGCGGCGAAGATGGGCGTGTACATGGGCATCTTCAATTTCTTCATCGTGATCCCG
This sequence comes from Xanthomonas sp. LMG 12459, assembly GCF_009192905.1. NCBI lineage: Bacteria > Pseudomonadati > Pseudomonadota > Gammaproteobacteria > Lysobacterales > Lysobacteraceae > Xanthomonas > Xanthomonas sp. LMG 12459. The sequence goes on along the minus strand of NZ_NSGT01000050.1, from coordinate 57,747 downwards.
CAGTTGGTCGCGGTCAGCGTGCTGGGCTTCGTGCTCACGCACTGGCTCGGCGGCCGGCCGCTGTATGCGCTGGCGATCGGCGGCGGCAGCCTGCTGGTGGCGGCGCTGTGCGTGCTGTGGGTGCCGTCGGATTCGGGAGCAAGTGCATGATCAATCGGATGTCGCTGTTGGCGTTGGCCCTGCTGGGCGCCTGCGCTGGGTCGGCGCAGGCCCAGGCGCCGGCGCAGGAAGAGTTCTACGGCACGCTGGAGCCGTTCGCCAGCGAGGCGGTGTACTTCGTGGTCACCGATCGCTTCGTCAACGGCGATCCCGGCAACGATCATCGCGACCAGGGCGGCGCGCATCGCACCTTCGACATCCCGATCCCGGCGCCGCCGGGCGAGAGCGACAACATCGGCTACCTCGGCGGCGACTTCAAGGGCGTGGTCGACAACGCCGGCTACATCCGCGACCTGGGCTTCGGCGCGGTGTGGATCACCCCGATCGTCGACAACCCGGACGAGGCCTTCACCGGCGGCAAGCCGATCACCTGGGGCAGCTCGCTGAGCGACCGCGGCAAGACCGGCTACCACGGCTACTGGGGCGTGAACTTCTACAAGCTCGACGAACATCTGCCGAGCCCCGGTCTGGATTTCGCCGGCTTCACCCAGGCCATGCACGCGCAGCAGTTGAAGGTGGTGCTGGACATCGTCGGCAACCACGGCTCGCCGGCCTGGACCATGCCCAAGCGGCAGCCGATGTTCGGCCAGGTGTTCGACCGCGACGGCAAACTGATCGCCGACCACCAGAACCTGCCGCCGTCCAAGCTGGACCCGGCGCACAACCCGCTGCACGCGTTCTACAACACCGGCGGCAACCTGGCGCAGTTATCCGATTTCAACGAGCGCAACCCGGCGGTGATGGAGTATCTGGTCGGCGCCTATTCGCAGTGGTTGGGGCAGGGCGCCGATGCGTTCCGGATCGACACCATCGGCTGGATGCCGGACAGCTTCTGGCACGAGTTCGTGCGCCGCATCCGCGCGCAGCGCCCGGGCATGTTCATGTTCGGCGAGGACTTCGACTACAACGCGCACAAGATCGCCGGCCACACCTGGGCCAGCAACGCCGGCGTCAGCGTGCTGGATTTCCCGCTCAAGCAGGCACTGGCGGCGACCTTCGGCCACGCCCAGCGCGGTTACGAAACGCTGCAGCCGGCGCTGTACCTGGAACGCGGCCCGTACGCCAATCCGTACGAGCTGATGACCTTCTACGACAACCACGACATGGCGCGGCTGGACGCCAGCGACGCCGGCTTCATCGACGCGCACAACTGGCTGTTCACCGCGCGCGGCATCCCGGTGATCTACTACGGCTCGGAGACCGGCTTCATGCGCGGGCGCGCCGAGCATGCCGGCAACCGCAACTACTTCGGCCAGGAGCGGGTGAACGCGGCGCCGAGTAGTCCGATCTTCGAGCCGCTGCGACGCATCGCCACGCTGCGCCAGCGCAGCCCAGCGTTGCAGCGCGGCCTGCAGCTCAACCTGCAGTTGTCCGGCGACGAGGCAGTGTTCTATCGGGTGTTCCAGCATGCGGGTACAACCCAGACCGCGCTGGTGCTGCTGAACAAGAGCGACGCGCCGCGCACGCTGGAAGTGCGCCGCTATCTGCAGCCCGGCACCTGGCACGACGGCTTCGACGGCAGCGCCACCGAGGTGACCGATGCGCTGCGCGCCGAGGTGCCGGCACATGGCGTGCGCGTGTTCCTGTCCGATGCGCCGATCGTGCGCCCGGACCTGCGCGCGCGGCTGCGCTGGCTGATGGCGGCCAAGGACGGCGTCGCGCCGACGCCGTGAACGCGGCGCTGCCGGTCGGCGTCAGCGCGCCGGCCGTCGGCGCGTCGGTGCCCGAGCAGGGCTCAGTTGCGCAGCAGCGAGGAGCCGCGCAGCGCCAGCGTCACCGGCAGGGTGCGGCTGCTCACCGGCTGTCCGGCGATCTGCGCCAGCAGCGTGTCCACCAGCACCGCGCCGGCCAGCTTGGTGTCCTGCTGCACCGTCGATAGCGCCGGATCGACGCTGGCCGCCACCGGGATATCGTCGAAGCCGGCCAGGGCCACGTCCTCGGGCACGCGCAGGCCGTGCTCGCGCAAGGCCTTCAGTGCACCGATCGCGATCAGGTCGCTGGCGGCGAACAGCGCATCGAAGCGCTCGCCGCGGCCGAGCAGGGCCAGGGCGGCCTTGTAGCCGGATTGCTCGGTGGTGATCGCATCGACCTGCAGCGCCGGCGTGGCCTCGGCGCCGGCCGCGCGCAGTGCCTGCAGGTGGCCGCGGTAGCGTTCCAGGAATTCGGGGTAATGGTTGGAGGCGTCGCCGAGGAAGGCGATGCGGCGGCGGCCCTGCGCCAGCAGGTGCGCGGTGATGTCGTGGCCGCCCTGGAAGTTGTCGCTGCCGATCGAGACCCCAGGCTGCCCGGGCAGCACCGCGCCCCAGCGCACGAAATGCGTGCCCTGGTCGACCAGGTGCTGCAGCCGCTGCTGCGCCTGCAGGTAGTCGCCATAGCCGAGCAGGATCAGCCCGTCGGCCTTCTGGCTGTCGCCGTAGTCGGCGCGCCAGTTGTCCGACAACTGCTGGAACGACACCAGCAGGTCGTAGCCGTGGCGGGCGCAGGCGCGGGTGATCGACCCCAGCATCGAGTGGAAGAACGGGTTGATCAGCGAGTCGTCGGTGGTCGGGTCTTCGAAGAACAGCAACGCCAGGGTGCCGGCATTGCGCAGGCGCAGGCTGGAGGCGTGCTTGTCGACCTTGTAGTTCAGCTCGCGCGCGATCGCCAGGATCTTGCGTCGGGTCTGCTCGTTGACCGCGGGACTGCCGCGCAGCGCGCGCGAGACCGTGGGTTGCGACACGCCTGCCAGATAGGCGATGTCCAGCGATGTGGCCTTGCCTTTGATGACGGCGCGTCCGGGTGCGGGGAAAACGTCGGCGAAGCATGCCATGGCACCCGCTGTAGCTCTTGCTGCGGCGCAGCGAAGACCTCGGGCGCGCACCAGGAATGACCGTTTTGGTAAACGGCCGCAATTACCATTTTGGTAAAAGCTGGTTTACCATTCTTGCCTATCGACCTGATCCGGACATGGGTGGCCCGCGGCGACGCCGGCCGAGCGTGCGACATGAGCACTACCACCGCCCTCGCTTGAGTTCCCGCCCAAGGCTGTCCGAGCAGGCGCCCTTGTGGCGCCTTCTTTCTGTCCCGCGCCCAGGCTGGCCTGCCGCCGAGGTGGCGCGGACGTCATCCCCCAGTTTCCCTTTCCGCCGACTCCCATGATCACGATCACGCTCCCCGACGGCAGCCGCCGCGAATTCGAACACCCCGTCAGCCCCATGGACGTGGCCCAGTCCATCGGCCCCGGCCTGGCCAAGGCGACCATCGCCGGCCAGGTCGACGGCCGCCTGGTCGACGCCTGCGACCTCATCGACCACGACGCCAGCCTGCGCCTGATCACCGCCAAGGACGCCGAAGGCGTGGAGATCATCCGCCACTCCTGCGCGCACCTGGTCGGTCACGCGGTCAAGCAGCTGTATCCCGAGGTCAAGATGGTGATCGGCCCGGTCATCGCCGAAGGCTTCTACTACGACATCTACAGCGAGCGCCCGTTCACCCCCGAGGACATGGCGGCGATCGAGAAGCGCATGCAGGAGCTGATCGCGCAGGACTACGACGTGATCAAGAAGGTCACCCCGCGCGCCGAGGTCATCGAGCTGTTCAAGCAGCGCGGCGAGGACTACAAGCTGCGCCTGATCGAGGACATGCCCGACGACGTCACCGCGATGGGCCTGTACTACCACCAGGAATACGTGGACATGTGCCGCGGCCCGCACGTGCCGAACACGCGCTTCCTCAAGGCCTTCAAGCTGACCCGCATCTCCGGCGCCTACTGGCGCGGCGACGCCAAGAACGAGCAGCTGCAGCGCATCTACGGCACCGCCTGGGCCGACAAGAAGCAGCTCGAGGCCTACATCCTGCGCATGGAGGAGGCCGACAAGCGCGACCACCGCAAGATCGGCAAGCAGCAGGACCTGTTCCACCTGCAGGAAGAGGGCCCGGGCCTGGTGTTCTGGCACCCCAAGGGCTGGTCGATCTGGCAGGTGGTCGAGCAGTACATGCGCAAGGTCTACCGCGACAGCGGCTACGGCGAGGTGCGCTGCCCGCAGATCCTGGACGTGTCGCTGTGGCAGAAGTCCGGCCACTGGGACAACTACCAGGACAACATGTTCTTCACCGAATCGGAGAAGCGCACCTACGCGGTCAAGCCGATGAACTGCCCCGGCCACGTGCAGGTGTTCAACCAAGGCCTGCACAGCTACCGCGACCTGCCGATCCGCTACGGCGAGTTCGGCGCCTGCCACCGCAACGAGCCGTCCGGCGCGCTGCACGGCATCCTGCGCGTGCGCGGTTTCACCCAGGACGACGGCCACATCTTCTGCACCGAGCAGCAGATCGAGGCCGAAGTCACCGCCTTCCACCAGCAGGCGCTGAAGGTGTACGGCGACTTCGGTTTCGACGACATCCAGATCAAGATCGCCTTGCGCCCGGAAAAGCGCCTCGGCGACGACGCCACCTGGGACAAGGCCGAGGCCGCGCTGCGCGCCGCGCTCGGCGCCTGCGGGGTGGAGTGGCAGGAACTGCCGGGCGAGGGCGCCTTCTACGGCCCGAAGATCGAGTACCACCTCAAGGACGCGATCGGCCGCACCTGGCAGCTCGGCACCATGCAGGTGGATTTCATGATGCCCGGCCGCCTCGGCGCCGAGTACGTGGACGAGCACAGCCAGAAGAAGCATCCGGTCATGCTGCACCGGGCCATCGTCGGGTCGATGGAGCGGTTCATCGGCATCCTGATCGAGCACCACGCCGGCATGTTCCCGGCCTGGCTGGCGCCGGTGCAGGCCGTGGTCATGAACATCACGGACGCGCAGGCAGACTATGTAGACAACGTGCGGAAACTCCTTGCAAATCAAGGCTTCCGCATCGAGGCCGATTTGCGGAACGAAAAAATCGGTTATAAGATTCGCGAACACACGCTGCAGCGGGTGCCGTACCTGTTGGTCGCGGGCGACCGCGAGACGGAAAACGGCGCGATTGCGGTCCGTACGCGATCGGGGGAGGATCTGGGCACCATGTCGGTCGCCGCCTTCGCCGAACGGCTGCGCGCCGAGCAGTTGGCGTGACACCACCCTGGTGCGGACGGAGCCTCCGTCCGCGCCAGTCCGATTCCCCTGGGAGATTGCAACATCAGTACCCCTGACAACAAACAGAACCGCAAGAACCAAGAGATCCGCGTGCCGCGCGTGCGCGTGATCGGCGCGGACGGCGAGATGGTCGGCGTGTTGACCCGCGACCAAGCGCTGGCGCTGGCCGAAGAGGATGGACTCGATCTGGTCGAGATCCAGCCGCAGGCCGATCCGCCGGTCTGCAAGATCATGGACTTCGGCAAGTTCAAGTTCGAGCAGCAGAAAAAGGCCAACGAAGCCAAGAAGAAGACCAAGCAGGTCGAGATCAAGGAAATCAAGTTCCGTCCGGTCACCGACGAAGGCGATTACCAGATCAAGCTGCGCAACATGCGCCGTTTCATCGAGGAAGGCGACAAGGTCAAGGTCAACATCCGCTTCCGCGGTCGCGAGATGAGCCATCAGGAGCTCGGTCGCGAAATGGCCGCGCGGATCGAGGCCGATCTGGGCGAAGACATCGTCATCGAATCGCGTCCGCGCCTGGAAGGCCGGCAGATGGTGATGATGATCGCGCCGAAGAAGCGCTGATCCGCCGCCGCAGCACGGGATCGCGCCCCGCCAACAGCAGGCGCGCGGTTCTCGGGTCTCTGTGGCCAGCTTCTTCTTGACGTTCCGGGCGTAGCGCGGCTGCGCCGTTGCGGCGTGCTCGTGCGCCGCGCAGCCTGCGCGAATCCCGAATCCCGAATCCCGAATCCCGAATCCCGGCGCGCAAGCGCCCGTCGAACTGCATGATTTGCAAGGCATTCCAAGCCCTGGCATAATGCGCGGCCCAGTTCATCGGGTTTGCCGCTCCGGCGGCAATAGGACCCGCCCGGATCCTCAGTGGATCAAGGGCTTACAAGCAGGTAAGGGCACGGACGGAAAGTGTGGCGCAGCCACCGCCCTGACCAGTGACAAAACACCATCAAGGACATTGCAATGCCCAAGATCAAGACCAACCGGGCGGCGGCCAAGCGTTTCCGCAAGACCGCCTCCGGCAAGTACAAGGCCGGCCACGCCAACCGTAGCCACATCCTCACCAAGAAAGCGACCAAGCGGAAGCGCAACCTGCGGCAGACGAACCACGTCCGTGCCGAGGACGCAGGCCGTCTGGACCGTATGCTTCCCTACCTCTGAGGACTGAACCATGGCTCGAGTCAAGCGTGGCGTCCAGGCGCGCCGCCGTCACAAGAAAGTTCTGAACCTCGCCAAGGGCTACTACAACGCCCGTCGCAAGGTCTTCCGCGTCGCCAAGCAGGCGGTGATCAAGGCGCAGCAGTACGCCTACATCGGCCGCAAGCAGAAGAAGCGCAATTTCCGTTCGCTGTGGATCACCCGCATCAATGCGGCGGCCCGCATCAACGGCATGAGCTACAGCCGCTTCATGAACGGCCTGCTCAAGGCCGGCATCACCCTCGACCGCAAGGTGCTGGCGGACATCGCCGTGCACGACGCGCAGGGCTTTGCCGCCCTGGCGGAGAAGGCGAAGGGCGCGCTGGCGGCATAAGTTTGCGAGTCCCTGCAGAAACCCGTGCGTCCACGTGCGGGGTTTCGGCGGGAGCCATCGCAGGCATGCAGGGGAAGGGCGCAAGTCCTTCCCCTTTTGCGTTTTTGGGCACCCCGGCGACGGGGCGCCTGCCGGGTAGGGAGGTTCCGCATCGGCGGGACACGGTGGCCACGGGTTCGGCCGGAGCAGTGAGGCGCGAGTGCAATGAGTGAGATCGATTCCCTGAGCGGGCAGGCGCTGGCGGACATCGCCGCGGCGCAGAGTCCGGAGGCGCTGGAGCAACTGCGGGTCGCGCTGCTCGGCAAGAGCGGCAGCATCACCGCCCAGCTCAAGCAGCTCGGCGCGCTGGCGCCGGAGCAGCGCAAGCTGGCCGGCGAGGCGATCAACCGCGCACGCGACACGGTGTCCGCCGCGCTGGCCGAGCGCCGCACGCTGCTGGAAACCGCGGCGCTGGACGCGCGCCTGGCCGCCGAGCGCATCGACGTGACCCTGCCGGGGCGGCGCGGCGAACGCGGCGGGCTGCATCCGGTCACCCGTACCCTGGAGCGCATCACCGAGATCTTCGCGCGGCTGGGCTACGAGCTGTCCGACGGCCCCGAGATCGAGGACGACTGGCACAACTTCGAGGCGTTGAATTTCCCGCCGCACCACCCGGCGCGGGCGATGCACGACACCTTCTATTTCGGCGACGGCCGCCTGCTGCGCACCCACACCTCGGGCGTGCAGGTGCGCTACATGGGGGAGCATGCGCCGCCGCTGCGCATGATCGCCGCCGGCAAGGTCTACCGCAGCGACAGCGACCAGACCCATTCGCCGATGTTCCACCAGGTCGAAGGCCTGCTGGTCGACGAGCACGCGACCTTCGCCGATCTCAAGGGCACCCTGGCCGAGTTCGTGCGCGCGTTCTTCGAGCGCGATTTCCAGATGCGCTTCCGTCCCAGCTACTTCCCCTTCGTCGAGCCCGGCGCAGAGGTCGACATCGCCTGGCAGCAGCCCGACGGCAGCACCCGCTGGCTGGAAGTGCTCGGCTGCGGCATGGTCCACCCGAACGTGCTGCGCAACGTCGGCATCGACCCGGAGCGCTACACCGGCTTCGCCTTCGGCATGGGCGTGGAGCGCTTCGCGATGCTCCGCTACGGCGTCAACGACCTGCGCGCCTTCTTCGAGAACGACGTGCGGTTCCTGCGGCAGTTTGCTTGAGGCTGGGAGTCGGGAAACGGGAATCGGGAATGGGCAAAGCAACGCAAAGGCTCGTTTCCCCTCTCCGTTTCCGTTCCTAGTAGACCGCGTCTTCGATTCTCCATTCTCCATTCCCGATTCCCGGCCCTTCCATGAAATTCAGCGAAAACTGGCTGCGCAGCCACGTTCCGACCCAGGCTACGCGTGAGCAGCTCACCGCGACCCTGACCGCCATCGGCCTGGAGGTCGAGGAGGTCGTGCCGCTTGGCGACGGCCTGCAGCAGGTGGTGGTGGCGCGGATCGTCGAGGCCGCGCCGCATCCCGAGGCCGACCGGCTGCAGGTGTGCCGGGTCGATGCCGGGCAGGGCGAATTGCTGCAGATCGTTTGCGGCGCGCCCAATGCGCGCGCGGGTCTGGTCGCGCCGCTGGCGCTGGTCGGTGCGCAGGTCGGCGGCATCGCGATCAAGCCGGCCAAGCTGCGCGGGGTCGCGTCCAACGGCATGCTGTGCTCGGCCAAGGAGCTGGGCCTGGACAGCGACGCGTCCGGCCTGTTCGAACTGCCCGACGATGCGCCGATCGGCCAGGCGCTGATCGAGTATCTGGGCCTGCCCGACGCCAGCATCGAGATCAAGCTCACCCCCAACCGCGCCGACTGCTTCGGCGTGCGCGGCATCGCCTACGACGTGGCCGCGGCCTGCGGCAGCGACGTGCTGCCGCTGGCGGTGACGCCGGCGGCGGTGAGCAGCGAGCGCGCGCTGGCGGTGACGCTGGATGCGGGCGCCGATGCGCCGCGTTATTGCGGCCGCGTGGTCGAGGACCTGGATCCGGCGGCGAAGACGCCGCTGTGGATGGCCGAGCGCCTGCGCCGCAGCGGCGTGCGTCCGCTGTCGCTGCTGGTGGACATCACCCAGTACGTGATGCTGGAACTGGGCCAGCCGATGCATGCCTTCGACCTGGACACCTTGCAGGGCCCGATCGGCGTGCGCCACGCGCGCGGCGGCGAGACCCTGACCCTGCTCGATGGCCGCGAGGCCGTGCTGGATCCGGCGTTCCTGCTGATCACCGATGCCGATCGGCCGGTGGCGCTGGCCGGGCTGATGGGCGGCCACGCCACCCGGGTCACCGAGACCACCCGCCACGTGTTCCTGGAGGCCGCGCATTTCGCGCCGGCCGCGATCATGGGCCGCGGGCGCAAGCTCGGCCTGCACACCGATGCCGGTCACCGCTTCGAGCGCGGCGTGGATCCGGCGCTGCCGCGGCAGGCGCTGGAGCTAGCCACGCGGCTGGTGCTGGAGCTGGCCGGCGGGCGCGCCGGCCCGGTGGTCGAGGCCGCCTTGCCCGAATTCCTGCCGGCACCGGCACCGATCGCGCTTCGCCGCGCGCGCATCCTGCGCGTGCTCGGCATCGAGATCGCCGACGCCGACGTCGAGCGCATCCTGCGCGCGCTGGGCATGGAGGTGGTCGCCTCGGCCGACGGCTGGCAGGTCACCGCGCCGAGCCGCCGCTTCGACATCGCCATCGAAGAGGATCTGATCGAGGAGCTGGCGCGCATCCACGGCTACGACCGCCTGCCGACCACCTTGCCCGGCGGCGCCACGCGCATCGCCATGGACAGCGAGACCCAGCTGGACGAGCGCAGCGTGCGTCGCCAGTTGCTGGCGCGCGATCTGCTGGAAACCATCAACTACGCCTTCGTCGATGCTGCGCTGCTGGACCAGTGGGGCCTGCACGACGGGCGCGTGGCCCTGGCCAATCCGCTCAGCGCCGAACTGGCGGTGATGCGTCCGTCGCTGCTGCCGGGGCTGGTCGCCGCGCTGGGCCGCAACGCTGCGCGCCAGGCCGGGCGCGTGCGCCTGTTCGAGCTTGGCAAGGTGTTCGCCGCGGCGGCGGAAGCCGGCGCCGCGCCGACCGAAACCCAGCGGGCGGCGGCGGCGGTGTGCGGCGATGCCGACGCCCTGCAATGGGGCCTGCCGGCGCGCAAGGTCGATTTCCACGACCTCAAGGGCGACCTGGACGCCTTGGCCGCGGCCTCCGGCGCACGCCTGGACTACCGGCCGTCGACGCGTCCGTTCGCGCATCCGACCCGGTCGGCCGACGTCTATCGCGACGACGTGCGGATCGGCTGGATCGGCCAACTGCACCCGCGGCTGCTGCAGGCGATGCAGATCGACGTCGATGTGCTGGCGTTCGAGCTGGACCTGGCGCCGCTGGCCGCGCGTGCCCTGCCGCGCGCCGCCGAGCTGTCGCGGTTCCCGTCGGTGCGCCGCGACCTGGCCTTCGTGGTGCCGGACGCGGTGAGCTGGGCGGCGCTGGCGCGCAGCGTGCGCGCGGCGGTGGGGCCCTTGCTGCGCGAGGTCGTGCTGTTCGACCGCTACGTCGGCGCGGGGGTCGAGGCTGGTTGCAAGAGTCTCGCTATGGGCTTGATTTTGCAGGACAACACGCGCACTCTGACAGACCGCGACGTGGAGGCGGTGGTCGCCGATGCGGTGGCCGCGCTGGCGCGGGAACACGACGCGCGGATGCGTGGTTGAGAAGCACAGGGGATAGCAGGGCGATGGCGTTGACCAAAGCGGAAATGGCCGAGCGGTTGTTCGACGAAGTCGGGCTGAACAAGCGCGAGGCCAAGGAATTCGTCGATGCGTTCTTCGACGTGCTGCGCGATGCGCTCGAGCAGGGGCGGCAGGTGAAGCTGTCCGGTTTCGGCAACTTCGACCTGCGCCGCAAGAACCAACGGCCCGGCCGCAATCCCAAGACCGGCGAAGAGATCCCGATTTCGGCGCGGACGGTGGTGACCTTCCGCCCCGGACAGAAGCTCAAGGAGCGAGTGGAGGCTTATGCTGGACCCGGGCAGTAACCGCGAACTTCCGCCGATTCCGGCCAAGCGCTACTTCACCATCGGTGAGGTCAGCGAGCTGTGCGACGTCAAGCCGCATGTGCTGCGCTACTGGGAGACCGAATTCCCCAGCCTGGAACCGGTCAAGCGGCGCGGCAACCGGCGCTACTACCAGCGCCACGACGTGCTGATGGTGCGGCAGATCCGCAGCCTGCTGTACGAACAGGGCTACACCATCGGCGGTGCGCGCCTGCGCCTGGAAGGCGAGGGTGCCCGCCAGGAATCGGCGCTGAGCAACCAGATCATCAAGCAGGTGCGGCAGGAGCTGGAAGAAGTCCTGCAGTTGCTGCGGCGGTGAACCATGGCGGCGCTGCTGCCGCTAGGAATGGCCGCGGCAAACCCGCTATAATCGCCAGCTCGCAGCAAGGCGGGTCCGCCACGACGGCGGAGACGCAACACACCGGGGTATAGCGCAGCCTGGTAGCGCACTAGTCTGGGGGACTAGTGGTCGTCGGTTCGAATCCGGCTACCCCGACCATCTTTCGAAGGCCCATGTCTGCGACACGGGCCTTTTTGTTTGGGCGCGTCGGATCGGCGGCGCGCGTGCGGCCGGTGTCGGCAATGGGCTGCCCGCCGGGATGGCAATGCGTGTCGGTATCGCGACATAGGGCGATCTGTATCGGCGCAGGGAGGCTGGCGCGTCGCCGTAGACAAAATGCGCGGGATTGCGCTGTCCCGCGACGAGGTCGTCGCCCCACCAGAGCGGAAAGCCCCATGGGAACTGGGAGCTACGCAGCGTCAATGCATTGACATTGATCACGTTAACATCGCGTCGATGGAACGTTCATGGGTCCTTGCTACGCTGAATAGCCGGACATGTAGTTGAACCCTCGCGTTACTGCGTCAAAAAAATGTCGGGTAACGCCTTGGTGGCGGCAGATGCCTGTGCCATAGTGCGTTGCAACACGAAGCTTCGCTGTTGGCCAGGGCCGTTCGTCCCAGGCAGGAATTGACACCGCAATCATCCTCCGACCGGGAACGGAACCCTGGCCGGCTGGGGGAGTGCGGCGCTTCGAAAACCAATCGACAGAGGGCATCAGCATCGCGCATGGGTAAACTTTCCGTGACCTTCCAATGGGCGCTGGCCCTGTTCTGCCTGGGGCTGCTGTCTGCATGCAGCAGCGGGCCGGCGATGCGTACCGACCTGCCGGCGGGCGATCCGCTTGCCGCTTCAATGGGCAAGCCGGAATACCTGCTTGGCCCGGGCGACCTGCTGACGGTCAAGGTGTTCCAGGTCGACGATCTGGAACGGCAGGTGCGGGTCGACAACGAGGGCCGCATCTCGTTGCCGCTGATCGGCGACGTGAAGGCCGCCGGCTCCAGCGTCAATGCGCTGCAGAAGGAGATCGCCGACCGCTACCGCAACGGCTATCTGCAGAACCCGCAGGTGTCGGTGCTGGTCGACGAGTTCACCGGCAACCGGGTCACGGTCACCGGTGCGGTCAGCGAGCCGGGCATCTATCCCATCCAGGGCTCCGCGCTGACCCTGCAGCAGGCACTGTCGCTGGGCAAGGGCGTCAGCGACGTGGCCAGCCGCGGCAATGTGGTGGTGTTCCGCACCGTCGGTGGACAGAAGATGCTGGCGCGTTTCGATCTGCGCGAGATCCAGAAGGGCGCCGCGCCGGATCCGGCGATCTACGGCGGCGACATCGTGGTGGTGTACCGCTCCGATGCGCTGGTATTGCTGCGCACCGTGGTGCAGCTGACCCCGTTCGTGATGGTGTGGAGGGCCTACCGATGAGCGCCTCCACCTTGCCTCCCGTTTCCGCGCCGCGCCCGCGTCCTGTGGGTGCCCCGCTGAGCCCGGCCGACATCGGCCTGCTGGATTACTGGAATGCGCTGTACCGGCAGCGTTGGCTGATCATCGGCATCACCGGGGCAGTCGTCCTGCTGGCGTTGCTGGTGCTCTTGCTGATGACGCCGAAGTACCGCGCCACCAGCGTGCTGCAGATCGAGCGCGAATCGCTCAACGTCGCCAATGTCGCCAACCTGATGCCGGTGGAATCGCCGCAGGATCGCGACTTCTACCAGACGCAGTACGAACTGCTCGGCAGCCGGTCGCTGGCGCGGCAGGTGATCCGCGAGGCCAAGCTGACCGAGGCGCCGGCGTTCAAGCCGCTGGTCGACGAAGCCCTGGAGAAGCTGCAGGACAACGGCGACGGGCGTGCGCCGACGCCGCAGGCGCGTGCCGCCGCGGCGGAGAACGCGCTGGTCGGCCCGGTGCTGGATGCGTTGACCATCGAGCCGGTGCGCGACTCGCGGCTGGTGCGGATCAACTTCGATTCGCCCGACCGGGTGCTGGCCACGCGCGTGGCCAACACCTACGCCAAGATGTTCATCGCCTCGACCCAGGAACGCCGGCTGCAGGCGTCCTCGTTCGCGGCGCGCTACCTGTCCGAGCGCCTGGCGCAACTGCGCGACAAGGTCGAGGAGTCGGAGAAGAACGCGGTCGACTATTCCAGCCAGGAACAGATCGTGTCGATGGGCGAGGACAAGCCCTCGCTGCCCACGCAGAACATGAGCGAACTGAATGTACGCCTGGCCGCGGCGCAGGACGCGCGGATCAAGGCCGAGGCGGCTTGGCGCCAGGCCGGCATCGGCGACGGCATGGGCCTGCCGCAGGTGGTCAGCAACCCGTTGATCCAGAATCTGCGCGCCGAGCAGGCCAAGATGACCGCCGATTACCAGCAGAAGCTGGCGACGTTCCAGCCCGGCTACCCGGAGATGCAGCGCCTGCAGAACCAGATCGCCGAGACCAAGCGGCAGATCGCCGACGAGGTCGCCAACATCCGCAGCGCCCTGAAGAACGACTACGAGTCGGCGCGTCAGCAGGAAACCTTGCTGGCCGACCGCATCGCCGCGCTGAAGAACGACGAACTGGACCTGCAGAGCCGCAGCATCCGCTACACCATGCTGCGCCGCGAGGCCGACACCAACCGCCAGCTCTACGACGCGCTGCTGCAGCGCTACAAGGAGATCGGCGTGGTCGGCAACGTGGGCACCAACAACATTTCGATCGTCGACCGCGCCGATGTGCCGGGCAAGCCGAGTTCGCCGAAGAAGCTGCTCGGCCTGGCGCTGGCCTTCGTGTTCGGCCTGTTCCTGGCGGTGGCGGTGGCGCTGGTGCGCTACTTCATCCGCGAGGCCGAAGCCGCGGCGGCGGCATCGGCGTGATGTCGCGGTGTCATGGCGCGCCGCACCGCGCGAGGCGCGGGTGCGTGCCGCACCGCACACAACGGCATCGGTTCGACGCACAGTCTTCAGTGAGGTGATACGTGGTTCAGCTAGGCAATGAGGTGCTCCATTATTTTCCAGCGCGGTTGTACGAAGACGTTGTTCTGTTGAAGTAATCACGGGCTGCCGTGGACCTGGGGTCGGCGAGGGAGGCGCCGCAGCGGTCCACAGGCAGGCGAAATCGAGGCCCGGCGGCGTCGCATGTTCCCCCGCATGCCGATCGACCGGGTTTGGATAGGAATCCCGATCATGCTTTTGGCAGACCTGAGTAGCGCCACCTATACGACCTCCTCGCCGCGCATGTTGTCCAAGTACGCGGCCGCGGCAGACATCCTGTTGCGCGTGTCCGACCTGACCGTCATGGTCGGCGGCGCGTTGCTCACCCACCGGTTGCTGTTCGGCACCTGGATGCCGGAACCGGCCTACAGGGTGGCGATCGGCACCACCCTGCTGTACGCGGTGATCTGCTTCGCGCTGTTCCCGCTGTACCGCAGCTGGCGCGGGCGCGGCCTGCTGCGCGAGATGATGGTGTTGAGCCTGGCCTGTGGCGGCGTGTTCGCCCTGTTCGCCATGCATGCCTTCGTGGTGCAGTTCGGCCAGCAGGTCTCGCGGCTGTGGATCGGCACCTGGTTCGTCACCAGCCTGGGTACGTTGCTGCTCTCGCGCACGCTGGTGCGCGGCGTGCTCAACCGGCTGCGCTCGGAAGGCGTGGACGTGCAGCGCGTGGTCGTGGTCGGCCTGCGCCATCCGGTGGTGAAGATCCACAACTACCTGAGCCGCAATCCCTGGGTGGGCATGCAGGTGGTGGGCTACTTCAGCAGCGACTACGACCTGTCGGTGGCCGACCATCCGCAGAAGCTGCAGTGCCTGGGCGAGGGCACCGCCGACGCGCTGATCGACTACCTCGACGACCACCAGGTCGAGCAGGTGTGGATCTCGTTGCCGCTGGGCGAGCGCGACCACATCAAGCAGCTGCTGCAGCGCATGGACCGCTATCCGATCCAGGTCCGGCTGATTCCCGATCTGTTCGACTTCGGCATGCTCAACCAGTCCGGCGACCAGATCGGCAACGTACCGGTGATCAACCTGCGCCAGGGCGGCGTGGACCGCAACACTTACTTCGTGGTCGCCAAGGCGCTGCAGGACAAGCTGGTGGCCCTGGCCGCACTGGCCGTGCTGTGGCCGCTGATGCTGGCGATCGCGGTGGGCGTGAAGCTGAGCTCGCCGGGTCCGGTGTTCTTCCGCCAGCGCCGCCACGGCCTGGGCGGGCGCGAGTTCTACATGTACAAGTTCCGCTCCATGCGTGTGCAGCAGGAGCCCAGCGACGTGGTGGTGCAGGCCACGCGCGGCGACAGCCGGGTGACCCGCTTCGGCGCGTTCCTGCGTCGCACCAGCCTGGACGAGCTGCCGCAGCTGTTCAACGTGCTCGGTGGCAGCATGTCGGTGGTCGGCCCGCGTCCGCACGCGGCGCAGCACAACACCCACTACGAAAAGCTGATTCACCATTACATGCAGCGGCACTACGTCAAGCCGGGGATCACCGGCTGGGCGCAGGTCAACGGCTTCCGCGGCGAGACGCCGGAATTGCGCACGATGAAGAAGCGCATCCAGTACGACCTGGACTACATCCGCCGCTGGTCGTTGTGGCTGGACACGCGGATCATCGTGCTGACCGCGTTCAAGGTGCTTGGGCAGAAGACCGCCTACTGATGCGCCCGATGCGTCTTCTTCCCGCCGACCGTGAACAGCGCCGGCGTCGCTTCCGCGTCGCCGTCGTTCCCGTGCTGCGTGCGTCGAACGGCGTGGCGCGCGACACGTTTTTGCCGCGCGTGACGGCAGCCGATGGCCGCGTTGGCGTGCAACGCGCCGCCGCTGCAGCGAGGTGCGCATGCTGAGCGTGCCGGACATGCCGCTGCGCGAGCAGCGCCGCAACCTGCTGATCGAGCTGGTGCTGCTGTTCGCCGTCGGCTACAACTTCGTGCTGGCGGTGATCAACTCGAAGGTGTTCCGGGTCAGCCCGGCGATGACCTACGCGGTGGAGCTGGCGGTGTACGCCGCCTGCTTCCTGCTCGGCCTGCGCGCGCTGGACCGCAAGCGCATGGCGATGGTGTTCACCGGCATCGCGCTGCTGGCGCTGCTGATGCTGGTGCGCCTGTTCATGGCGTGGACGCTGGATCCGAAGTTCTTCCGCGATGCGCTGATCCCGTTCGCCTTCCTGATGCTCGGCGCGGCCTACACCGGCTCGCTGCCGCGCATGTTCGTGCGCATGGCGCTGCTGGTGTCGCTGGTGGCGGTGTTCGAGCTGGCCCTGCCCAAGGTCTACGGCGACGTGGTCAACCCCAAGAGCTATTTCGTCAACGCGCGCGGCGCCAGCGCGTCGAGCTTCTGGAACCAGGACAGTAACCTGTTCGTCAGTGCGACACGCCCGGGCGCGCGCAACTTCCTGCCGTCCTCGAACCTGCCGCGCGCCTCCTCGGTATTCATCGAGCCGGTGACGATGGGCAACTTCATCATCTTCTTCACCGCGATCCTGCTGACGTTCTGGCGCTGGATGCGGCCGTTGGCGATCGTCGCCTCGGTGGCGATGATCGGCTTCCTGATCGTGGCCTCGGACGGGCGCCTGGCCGCCGGTACCTGCGTGATGATGGCGCTGCTGAGTCCGCTGCTGCTGCGCATGGACCAGCGCCTGGGCTTCTTGATCTTCTTCGCGGTGATGGGTGGGGCGTGGCTGCTGGTGTGGGCCTCCGGCATCCAGAGCTATGAGGACACCACGCTGGGGCGGGTGTTCTTCACCGTCGATTCGATCCGCAGGATGAGCGCCGATGCGTGGATGGGGCTGGACGTGGACCAGCCGTACCGCTACTTCGACAGCGGCATCGCCTACTTCATCTCCTCGCAGTCGGTGCTGCTGGTGCTGGCGTTCCTGCTGGCGTACTCGTTTGCGATGCTGATGCGCACCATCGAAGGGCAGCTGTTCAAGAACCTGCTGATCTTTGCCTTCTCGCTGAGCCTGCTGGTCTCCAACGGCTACTTCTCGATCAAGACCGCGGCGCTGTGGTGGTTCGTCTGCGGGTGCCTGTGGCAGATGGCGCCCCGCCTGCGCGAGTCAGCTGCAGTGCCTGCGGCGCCGGCTCCCCGCATCCCGGCGGTGCCGGCATGAGCGCGCCCGCCACGGCTGTTTCCGCGTCCGTGCCGGCGCAGGGGCGCAGCGCACGGGCGAGCGCGCCGCGCGACATGCGCATCGATGCGGCCAAGGCGATCGCGATCCTGCTGGTGGTGTTCGGCCATGCCAAGGGCATTCCGCACGCGTATGTGATCCTGGCCTACAGCTTCCACGTGCCGATGTTCTTCCTGTTGTCGGGCTGGGTCGGCGAGGCCTTCGGCAACCGCCCGTTGACCCTGGCCACGGTCGGCAAGCTGGCGCGCAGCCTGCTGCTGCCGTACGTGGCGTTCTTCTTCGTCGCCTACGCGTACTGGATGCTGACCCGGCATATCGGCAGCAAGGCGCAACTGTGGGGCGACCGGCCCTGGTGGGAGCCGCTGCTGGGCCTGGTCAGCGGCATCGGGCCCAAGCTCTACGTGATGCCCGCGCTGTGGTTCCTGCCTGCGCTGTTCGTGACCACGCTGGCGTATCTGGCGCTGCGTCGTATGCTGTCGTTGCCGGTGCTGGTCGGGTTGTCGTTGCCGCTGGCCTGGGGCTGGGCGTGCTGGTTCCCGGGGCAGGACATGCGCCTGCCGTTCTCGCTGGACGTGCTGCCGGTGGCGTTGTGCTTCTTCGCGATCGGCGCGCTCGCCGCGACGCGGGCGCAGTGGTGGCCGGCACGGCCGGCCGGCAATGCGCTGGCGGCGCTGCTGCTGGGCGTGGCCTGGTTCGCGATCGCCTGGCACAACGGCCGCGTGGACGTGAACATGCTCAAGTTCGGCGATTCCCCGCTGGCGTTCCTCGCCGCCAGCCTGCTCGGCACCGCCATGGCGCTGTGCGTCGCCGGGCTGATGCAGCACTGGGCCTGGCTGCAGTGGATCGGACGCAACACCTTGCTGATCCTGTGCACGCATACCTTGTTGTTCTCGGTGATGGCCGGCGTCGCCGTCCGCACCGGTCTGGTCCGCGGCGATGCGTGGGGACCGGCCTGGGCGGTATCGGTCGGCGCGCTGGCGATGCTGGCCAGCGTGCCGATGCGCGCGGTGCTGGTGCGGATTGCGCCGTGGATGATCGGCGTGCGTCGCAGCGCAGTCGCGGGAGCGACGGCATGACGGCGGCGTTGCGGGCCGCGCACGGGCGCGACGGAGGCCGGGCATGAAGGTGGTTCACGTGGTGCGCCAGTTCCATCCGTCGGTCGGCGGCATGGAGGAGGTGGTGCTGAACATCGCGCGCCGCCATCTGCAGCAGGGCCGCGACCAGGTCGAAGTGGTGAGCCTGGAGCGGGTGTTCACCGATCCGCAGCAGCGCCTGGCGCCGCGCGACAACCATCAGGGCGTGCCGATCGTGCGCTTGCCGTACCGCGGTTCCTCGCGCTACCCGCTGGCGCCGTCGGTGCTGTCGGCAGTGCGCGGCGCCGATCTGCTGCACGTGCACGGCATCGATTTCTTCTACGACTTCCTGGCCCTGACCCGGCCGCTGCACCGTGTGCCGATGATTGTGTCCACCCATGGCGGTTTCTTCCATACCACCTATGCCTCGCGCCTGAAGATGCTCTGGTTCAAGACCCTCACCCGTGCATCCGCACTCGCCTACGCGCGGGTGGTGGCGACCAGCGAGAACGATGGCCGGCTGTTCTCGCAGGTGGTCGCGCCGCAGCGGCTGCGGGTGATCGAGAACGGGGTGGACGTGGACAAGTTCGCCGGGCAGGGCAGCGCCACGCCGGGGCGCACGCTGATCTACTTCGGGCGCTGGTCGGTCAACAAGGGCCTGCTGGAGACGTTGGACCTTTTGCGTGCGCTGGCCGCACAGGATCCGGCCTGGCAGTTGATCGTGGCCGGGCGCGAGTACGACTTCAGCATGGCCGACCTGCAGCAGGCGATCGCCGAGCGCGGCCTGCAGCAGCGGGTACGCCTGCAGGTGGCGCCGACCCAGGCGCAACTGGCGCAGTTGCTCGGCAGCGCGCAGTACTTCGTCTGCCTGTCGCGGCACGAGGGATTCGGCCTGGCCGCGGTGGAGGCGATGAGCGCGGGGCTGCTGCCGATCCTCAGCGACATCCCGCCGTTTGCGCGCCTGCACCGCGAGTCGGGGCAGGGCGTGCTGGTCGATCCGGCCGATGCGCAGACAGCCGCGGCCACCGTTCGTGCCTTCGCCGCCGGCACCGATGCGGACTTTGCCGCGCAGCGCGCAGCGGCAATGGCCTACGCGCATCGCTACGACTGGGACCGTGTGGTCGGCGCCTATCTGGACGAATATCGCCTGGCGCTGGGCGGCACGGAGGGCGGCCGATGAGCGGCGAGAGCCAGCGCCATGGCACGTCGCAGCAGGCCGCGCCGGCGGTCACCGTGCTGCTGTCCACCGAGCGCCCGACCGCGACCACCAATCCCTATCTGACCCAGCTCTACGCGGCGTTGCCGCCGCAGGTGCAGCTGCGCTTCTTCTCGATGCGCGCGGCGCTGCTGTCGCGCTACGACGTGCTGCACCTGCACTGGCCGGAGTACCTGCTGCGGCATCGCACGGCGCTCGGCACCCTCGCCAAGCAGCTCTGTGTCGCCGTGCTGCTGCTGCGCCTGCGCCTGGCCGGGGTGCCGCTGGTGCGCACCCTGCACAACGTGGCGCCGCACGAGGACAAGGGCTGGCGCGAACGCCTGTTGCTGCGCTGGATCGACCGCCAGACCGCGCGCTGGATCCGCATCAACGCGACCACGCCCGCACGCGCGCCGGCCACCGACACCATCCTGCACGGCCATTACCGCGACTGGTACGCGCCGCTGCCGCAACCGCCGCGTGTCCCCGGGCGCCTGCTGCATTTCGGGCTGCTGCGCCCGTACAAGGGCGTGGAGACGCTGATCGCGACGTTCGGCGCGCTGCCCGATCCGCAACTCAGCCTGCGCATCGCCGGCAACCCGATCGATGCGCAGATCCGCGGTGTGGTCGAGCGCGCCTGCGCCGAGGACCCGCGGATCAGTGCGCGCCTGCAGTACGTGGAGGACGCGGTGCTGGCGCAGGAGATCGGCGAGGCCGAACTGGTGGTGCTGCCGTACCGGCAGATGCACAACTCCGGCACCCTGCTGCTGGCGCTGTCGCTGGCGCGCCCGGTGCTGGTGCCGTGGAGCGAGGCCAATGCCGCCATCGCCGACGAGGTCGGCGCGCAGTGGGTGCAGCTGTACGAGGGCGAGCTGGATGCGGCGCAACTGGCGCAGGCATTGGTGCAGGCGCAGCAGCTGCCGGCCGACGCCGTGCCGGACCTGTCGCGGCGCGACTGGAACGGCATCGGTCTGCAGCATTACCGCAGCTATCTGCAGGCGCTGACCGTGCGCCGCGGGGAGGACGCATGAGCAGCGCCGAGACCCCGCGGCCGGCAGCGCCGCAACCCGGACTGGGCGCCCGCGCCGCCGGCGGCGCGGCGGTGACCATGGCCGGGCAGCTGGCCAAGATGGTGGTGCAGTTCGGCGGCATCATTCTGCTGGCGCGGCTGCTGACGCCCTACGACTACGGCCTGATGGCGATGGTGACGGCGATCGTCGGCATGGCCGAGATCCTGCGCGACTTCGGCCTGTCCTCGGCGGCGATCCAGGCCAAGCACGTCAGCCGCGAGCAGCGCGACAACCTGTTCTGGATCAACAGCGGCATCGGCCTGGCGTTGGCGATCGTGGTGTTCCTGTCCTCGTCGTGGATCGCGCACTTCTACCGCGAGCCGGCCTTGCTCGGCATCTCGCAGGCGCTGGCGGTGACCTTCCTGTTCAACGGCATGACCACGCAGTACCGCGCGCACCTGAGCCGCGCGCTGCGCTTCGGCCAGGTCTCGCTGAGCGACGTCGGCGCGCAGGTGCTGGGCCTGCTGGCCGGCGTCGGCGTGGCCCTGGCCGGCTACGGCTACTGGGCGCTGGTCTGGCAGCAGGTGGTGCAGGCCCTGGTCAATCTGCTGATCGCTGGCGCCTGCGCGCGCTGGCTGCCGCGCGGCTACCGGCGCGATGCGCCGATGCGCACCTTCCTCAGCTTCGGCTGGAACCTGATGGCGGCGCAGTTGCTCGGCTATGCCAGCCGCAATGTCGGCCAGGTGATCATCGGCCACCGCATCGGCGCCGAGGCGCTGGGCCTGTACAACCGCGCATTCCAGCTGCTGATGATGCCGCTGAACCAGATCAACGCGCCGGCCACCTCGGTGGCGCTGCCGGTGCTGTCGCAGCTGCAGGACGACCCGCCGCGCTTCGGCAACTTCCTGCTGCGGGGGCAGACGGTGATGGTGCACCTGATCGTCGCACTGTTCTCCTTCGCCTGTGCGCTGGCGATGCCGCTGATCGTGCTGGTGCTGGGCGAACAGTGGCGGCCGGCGGTGCCGCTGTTCCAGGTACTGACGCTCGGCGGCATCTTCCAGACCGCGTCCTACGCCACGTACTGGGTGTTCCTGGCGCTGGGCCTGATGCGCCAGCAGCTGGTGTATTCGGTGGTGGGGCGGGTGATGCTGATCGCCTGCATCTTCGCCGGCTCGCTGTGGGGCGTGATGGGCGTGACCGTGGGCTACACGCTGGGCTTGTTGGTGATGTGGCCGCTGTCGGTGATCTGGATCGCGCGCATCGCGCCGCAGATCCCGGCCTGGGAGTTGTTCAACAACGCCTTGCGCGCGGTGCTCGGCTACGGCGTCTGCGGCGTTGCCGCGTACTTTGCCGCACAGCAGTGGGGTGGCGCGTCGTTGTGGCTGCAACTGATCGTCGGCGCGGTGGCGATGGCGCTGGGCTGCCTGCTGGTGTTCGCGCTGTGGCCGGCGTTCCGCCGCGATGTGTTGGCGATCCTGCAGATGCGCACGCTGTTGCGTCAGGCGCGGGGGCCGCGATGAATACCGGACTGCCGCGTCTTTCTTTCCCTTCCATCCGCCTAGGAGCGAGCGCATGAGCGATTCTTCCGCAGCGGCGCTGCCCACGCCGGCGCCGAGCGCAGCGGCCACTGGCCGCGCGCCGTGCTACCTGGTGCTGTCGGCGCACGACTACCGCACGCCGCGGCGCGCCAACATCCACTTCATCGCCGACGAGCTGGCCAAGCGCGGCCCCACGCGCTTCTTCTCGCTGCGTTACAGCCTGCTGTCGCGGCTCAAGGGCGATCTGCGCCTGCCGCTGGACGCCACCGCCAACCAGGTGGTCCGCCACAACGGCGTGGACTGCTATCTGTGGCGCGCGCTGCTGCATCCGTTCAACACCCGGCGGCGCTGGCTGCGGCCGCTGGAAGACCTGATGTTCAAGGTCTACGCGGCGCGTGCGCCGGCCACGCTGATCCGCTGGATGCGCGAGGCCGACGTGATCGTGTTCGAAAGCGGCATCGCGGTGGCGTTCATCGCGCTGGCGGCGCGGATCAACCCGACCGCACGCAAGGTGTACCGCGCCTCCGACGGCTTGAGCACGATCAACGTCGCCGACTACATCGAGCGCGAATTCGACCGCGTGGCGCCGAGCCTGGACGTGATCGCGCTGGTGTCGCCGGCGATGGCCGAGGAGGTCGCCAGCCGCCACAACGTGTACCACGTCGGCCACGGCGTGGACCACGACCTGCACACGTTGGGCGACCCGTCGCCGTACGGCGAGGGCATCCATGCGGTGGCGGTGGGCTCGATGCTGTTCGATCCCGAGTTCTTCGTCGCCGCCAGCCGCGCCTTCCCGCAGGTCACCTTCCACGTGATCGGCTCGGGCATGGGGCGCGCGCCAGGCTATGGCGACAACGTGGTGGTGTACGGCGAGATGAAGCACGCCGAGACCATTCGCTACATCAAGCACGCCCGCTTCGGCATCGCCCCGTACGCGTCCGAGCAGGTGCCGGCGTATCTGGCCGACAGTTCGATGAAGCTGCTGCAGTACGACTTCTTCGGCCTGCCGGCCGTCTGCCCCAATGCCGTGGTCGGCCGCTATCCGTCGCGCTTCGGCTACACCCCGGGCGACGAGGCATCGATCGTCGCCGCGATCGGGCAGGCGCTGCAGGCGCCGCACGTGCGCCATCGGCAGTGCCTGAGCTGGTCCGACACCACTGACCGGGTGCTGGACCCGGCCGCCTACCCGGAGACCCGTCTGTTTGCCGACGGCGTGGCCTGAGTCCACGCCCCGGCTTGTCCGCCGTACCCCCCGCGCAACCAAGGAGGACCGATGTCCGCATTGCAAAAATGGATCGATTACGAAGAGCGCCGGGCGCTGTTCTGGTGGAAGCCGAAGAACGGCGAGATCAACGTCGGCGATCATCTTTCCAAGATCATCGTCTCCAACGTGCTTGGCCAGCGCGACCGCACCTTGCTGGACAAGCGCGACAAGCGCACGCGGCTGATCGCGATCGGCTCGGTGCTGCATTTCGCCCGCGACGGCGACACCGTGTGGGGCAGCGGGGTCAACGGCAAGATTCCCGCCGACCGCCATACCTTCCGCCAGCTCGACGTGCGTGCGGTGCGCGGCCCCAAGACCCGCGCGTTCCTGCGCGAGCGCGGCCTGCAGGTGCCGGAGGTTTACGGCGATCCGGGTCTGCTGATGCCGTTGTTCTTCCCGCGCGAGGCGCTGTTGGCGCCATCGGCACGGCAGCCGTTCCTGGTGGTGCCGCACTTCAACGAACCGTTGGACAAGTATGCGCAGTACAAGGACCACCTGGTGCTGCCGAACCGCCAGCCGGCCGCCTTCGTGCGGCAATTGCTCGGCGCCGACCTGGTCGTGTCCAGCTCCTTGCACGGGCTGATCCTGGCCGAAGCCTACGGCGTGCCGTCGGTGTACCTGGACTGGGGCAACGGCGAGGACCGCTTCAAGTACGACGACTACTACGCCGGCACCGGCCGCAGCCGCTGGCATGCCGGGCACACGGTGGAGGAATGCGTGGCGCTGGGCGGCAATACCGTGTTCGACCTGGCCGCGGTGCAACGCGGCCTGCTGGAGAGCTTTCCGCATGACCTCTGGTGAGCGCGCGACCGGCGAGGTGCTGGCGCTGGGCGGTTATCCGATCCTGCGCAGCACCGAGACCGAGTTCGTTGCCGCGTTGCTGCAGGCGCTGGCGCGCGGCGAGCGCCGCCAGGTGTTCTTCGCCAACACCAACTTCGTGGTGCAGTGCCAGGCCCTGCGTGCGCAACTGGCTGCGCCGGACGTGTGCATCGTCAACGACGGCATCGGCATGGACCTGGGCGCGCTGCTGGTGCACGGCCGCCGCTTCGCCGGCAACCTCAACGGCACCGATCTGATTCCGGCGCTGTGCCGGCAGAGCCCGCGGCCGCTGCGCTTCTTCCTGCTCGGCGGCCGGCCCGGCGTGGCCGACACCGCGGCGCAGACCTTGCGGCAGACGCTGGGGCAGAAGGTGGTCGGCACCTGCGACGGCTATGCCGAGTTCGCCGCGGCCGGCGACGGGCTGGCCGCGCGCATCAACGCCAGTGGCGCCGACGTGCTGCTGGTGGCGTTCGGCAATCCGCTGCAGGAGCGCTGGCTGCTGCAGCAGGCGGGGCAACTGCAGGTGCCGCTGGCGTTCGGCGTGGGCGCGCTGCTGGACTTCCTGTCCGGCACCGCGCGGCGCGCGCCGGCCTGGGTGCGCCGGCTGCGCCTGGAATGGATCTACCGCTTGCTGCGCGAGCCGCGGCGCCTGCTCAAGCGCTACAGCTGGGATCTGCTGGTGTTCTTCGCGCTGTGCCTGCGGCATGGCAGGCGGCTGGGCGCCACGCCGCCTGCACGGGACTCGCTGCGCCCCTCGTGACGTCGACCGGCCGCCGCCGCGGAAATGGCGCGGCCTGACATCCGCACGGCCGTGCGCCGGATTAGACTGGGCGCATGTCCAGCGCCGCCGCCTTCCGAATCGCCGCCTTGGTGCGCGACCTGTCGCTGCTGCCGCACCCGGAAGGCGGGCGCTACGCGCGCGTGCATACCTCGGCCCTGATGGTGCAGCACGAGCAGACGTTGCGCCCGGCCTGCACCGCGATCCGCTTCCTGCTGGCGCAGGGCGAAGTCAGCAATTGGCACCGCATCGATGCCGACGAGACCTGGCAATGGGAAGAGGGCGGTGCTCTGGAACTGCTGGGCTTCGATCCGCAGCATGGCCTGCAGCGCTACCGCCTGGATGCCAGCGAGCGTGGCGGCATGCCGTCGGTGGTGATCGCGGCCGGCACCTGGCAGGCCGCGCGTCCGCTGGCCGATTACTGCCTGGTGCGCTGCGTGGTGGCGCCGGGGTTCCTGTGGGAGCGCTTCGAACTGCTGGCGGACACCGACCCGCTGGCCACGCACCTGCCGAAGCTGGCGGACTGATGCCGGGGCGGCGCGGGGTGCGCGCAGCGACCGCGCCGGGGACCGTCGCGCGCCGGCTCGGCCGGGCGTTGTGCCTGGCGGCGGCGTTGCTGGCGGCGGGCATTCCCGCCGTGCAGGCGCAGACCGCGACGCCGGCCGCACCGGCCCATCCGCCGGTGGTCGACCTGGAGGCGGTGCTGGTGAGCGGGCGCCAGCCCGGCCCGGGGCTGTGGCAGGTGCGCCGCGGCGACCACGTGCTGTGGATCCTCGGTACGGTGTCGCCGCTGCCCAAGCGCATGCAGTGGGAATCGGGCGAAGTGGAGCGGGTGATCGCCCAATCGCAACAGGTGATCGCGGCGCCGACCCTCACCCTGGACTCGGGCCTGGGCATGTTCCGCAGCCTGATGCTGCTGCCGTCCTTGCTCAAGGCGCGGCGCAATCCCGACGACCGCACCCTGCAGCAGGTGCTGCCGCCGGAGCTACATGCGCGTTGGCTGCCGCTGAAGGCGCGCTACCTGGGCCGCGACGGCAGCGTGGAACGCTGGCGGCCGGTGTTCGCGGCGCAGGAGCTGTACGAAGCGGCGATGCGCACTTCCGGCCTGAGCCTGGGCAGCGTGGTGCAGCCGGTGATCGCGCGTGCGGCCAAGCGCGCCAGGGTGCCGATCGTGCCGGTGGTGGTGGAGGTCAAGGTGCCCGACGCCAAGCGCGCGCTGCAGGAGTTCCGGGCGACCTCGCTCAACGACAGCGCCTGTTTCGCGCGCACCTTGCAGGTCATCGATCGCGACCTGGAGACGATGCGCCAGCGCGCCAATGCGTGGTCCGAAGGCGATCTGGACACGCTGGCCAGGCTGCCCGCCAACGATCAGTACCGGGTGTGCCTGGACGCGGTCGGCGAAGCGGCGATCGCGCGCAAGCTGGGCCTGGGCGATGTGCGCCAGCGTGCGCAGGCGGCCTGGTTGCAGGTGGCCGAGCGGGCGCTGGCGCAGAACCGCTCCAGTTTCGCGGCGTTGCCGATGCAGACCCTGCAGGAGCCGGGCGGGCCGCTGGATCGGCTACGCGCCAGCGGCGCCGAGGTGATCGCGCCCTAGGGCGTGTCATCAATTCCCGAGTATGCCGCGTTGGGTCTGGCAGGCGCGCGGCCGGCGTTGCGTGGCGCAGCGCCTGACTGGCCGTCAGGTCAAGCCGCGCGGCGCCGGCCGCGCGCCTGCCAGGCCCAACCCGAAGGGCCGTGATTGCGCGCGCCCATGGCCGCGTCATCGCTCGGGCGTGGACGGACGTCCACTTCCTCGCTCTTCCTTGCCACAGGCGCGCGCAATCGCGGCGCGGCATGCTCGGGGATTGATGACATGCCCTAGGTCACGCGCTGGAGACGCCGGGGCAATCGAAAGCGGCATGAGGCACATCGAGAACCGTGCGCAATGCCCCAAGCAGGCACGGCATGCGCCAACCGCCGTGCCGTTGCTCTGCTCGCAATCGCGACGGGTCAGCCCGCCGCAGTGCGCGGTGCGCTGGCGTTGGTGCCCAGCTGCGGCCAGCGCTTCAACACCGCGGCACGGATGCCGGCGGCGTCGATGCCGGCTTCGGCCAGCAATTGCTCGCGGCTGGCGTGGTGCTGGAACGCGTCGGGCAGGCCCAGGTGCAGCACCGGGCGCAGCACGCCTTCGGCGTTGAGCAGCTCGGCCACGCCGGAACCGGCACCGCCGGCCACCACGTTGTCCTCGATGGTCACGAAGCCTTCGTGGCTCTGCGACAGCTCCAGCAGCAGGGCGCGGTCCAGCGGCTTGACGAAGCGCATGTTGACCACGCTCAGACCGAGCTCGCGGCCGACCTGTTCGGCCGCCGCCAGGGTCGCACCGAACGCCAGCAGCGCCACCGTGTGGCCCTGCGCGCGCACTTGCGCCTTGCCGATCGGCAGGGGTTCCAGCGTGGTCCCGGGGGCGACCCCGGGGCCGGTGCCGCGCGGGTAGCGCACGGCGGCCGGGCCGGCATGGCGCAGGCCGGTACTGAGCAGTTGCCGGCACTCGGCTTCGTCGGCCGGCGCCATCACCACCAGGTGCGGCACGCAGCGCAGGAAACTCAGGTCCAGGTTGCCGGCGTGGGTGGCGCCATCCGGGCCGACCACGCCGCCGCGGTCGATCGCGAACAGCACGTCGAGCTGCTGCACCGCCACGTCGTGCACCAACTGGTCGTAGCCGCGCTGCAGGAAGGTGGAATAGATCGCCACCACGGGTTTAGCGCCGTGCACGGCCATGCCCGCGGCCAGGGTCACCGCGTGCTGCTCGGCGATGGCCACGTCGAAATAGCGCTGCGGGTATTCCTTGCTGAAGCGCACCAGGCCCGAGCCCTCGCGCATCGCCGGGGTGATCGCCAGCAGTGCCGGCTCGGCCGCGGCCATGTCGCAGATCCAGTCGCCGAACACGTCGGTGTAGGTCGGCGCCTTGGCGCCCGGCTTGGCCACCAGGCCCTTGCTCGGATCGAACGGGCCCACGGCGTGGTAGCCGATCTGGTCGCCCTCGGCCAGTTCGTAGCCCTTGCCCTTGGTGGTGATGACGTGCAGCAGCTGCGGACCCTTGAGGGTCTTGAGCGTCTTCAGCGCGCCGAGCAGCGCCGGCAGGTCGTGGCCGTCGATCGGGCCGGTGTAGTGGAAGCCCATTTCCTCGAACAGCGTGGACGGCACGAACATGCCCTTCCAGTGTTCTTCCCAGCGTCGCACGAAGCGCGCGGTGGGGTTGCTCTTCTTGTCGCCGAGGATCTTCTTGCCGCCCTCGCGGATGGCGTTGAGGGTCTTGCTGCCGCTCATCCGCCCCAGCATCTTGGTGACCCCGCCGACCGCCTCGGAGATCGACATGCGGTTGTCGTTGAGGATCACCAGCAGGTTCGGTTCCGGGTCCATGCCGCCGGCGTGGTTCAGCGCCTCGTAGGCCATGCCCGCGGTCATCGCGCCGTCGCCGATCACCGCCACCACCTTGCGCTCGTCGCCCATGCGCTGCAGCGCCACCGCCATGCCCAGCGCGGCCGAGATCGAGGTGGAGGAATGGCCGACGCCGAAGGTGTCGTACTCGCTTTCCTCGCGCTTGGGGAACGGCGCCACGCCATCGGCCTGCTTGACCGTGTGGATGCGGTCGCGTCGCCCGGTGAGGATCTTGTGCGGATAGGTCTGGTGGCCGACGTCCCACACCAGTTGGTCGACCGGCGTGTCGTAGAGGTAGTGCAGGGCGACGGTGAGTTCGATCACGCCCAGGCCGGCGCCGAAATGGCCGCCGCTCTTGCCGACGCACTCGATCAGAAAGGCGCGCAGTTCCTCGGCGATGGCCGGCAGCTCCGATTCATCGAAGCGACGCAGTTCGGCGGGGACCTGGATGCGCGAGAGGCGCGGATAGCGGGTGGGGTCGATCATCGGAATGGAGGTTCAGCGGACCTGTCATTTTCCTCTCCATTCCGGGCACGCGCAATCAACCCGTTCATCCGCGGGCGCGTGGATGGCCGGTTTTGGCCGGGGTGCGGCAATCCGTCGCAGCGGGCGTGAGGGCGGCGTGAGGCCGCGCGGCTACAACGAGAGCTTCGAGCGCTTCGGCAACTGCGCCTTCAGGAACGACATCTGGTCGGCCAGGATGTTGCGGTTGGACAGGATCAGATGCTCGATCCAGCTCGGCCGGTACGGCACGGCCAGCAGCGGCATTGACGCCTGCTGCGGGGTGCGGTTGCCCTTGCGCGAATTGCAGTGGAAGCAGGCGGTGACCACGTTCTCCCAGATGTCGCGGCCGCCCTTGGACACCGGCAGCACGTGGTCGCGGGTCAGTTGCGGGCGGCTGAACTGCTGGCCGCAGTACAGGCACAGCTGCGCGTCGCGGGCGAACAGCGCGGTATTGGTCAGGGTCGGGGTGGGGTCGAGCGCACGCGCATGCGCGTGGCCGCGCGCGGCGATGATCGGATGCAGCTCCAGCACGCTGCGCTCGCCGCTGGCGCGGCTGATGCCGCCGTGGATGTGCAGGCACGGCTCGCCGAGCGTCCAGGCCACCGCGCCGCGTGCGTACAGGCAGGCGGCATCCTGCCAGTTGATCCAGTCCAGCACGCGGCCATGCGCGTCCAGCGACAGCAGCCGGACCGAAGGCAGGTGGGAAGGGGACGCCGCAGGCGACGGGACCGCGGCCGAGGCGCCGCAGGCCCCGGTATCGATCAGACCAAGCGTTGTTGTGTCTGTCTCCATCGGGAAGACAGCTTATACCCGATTGGTGACGGTTTGTGTATCGGTCGCGGCAGGCCGTGCAACCCCGGCACGGCGTGCATGCCGGGGTTGCGTTCGGGCCTGGATGCGCGACTCAGAACTGCGCGTCGGCCAGTGTCATCAGCGGCGCGGCGCCGCTGTCGATGGCCGCGGCGTGGGTCAGTGTGCGCGGCAGCAGGCGGGCGTAGTAGAAGCGCGCGGTCTCGCGCTTGGACTGCTTGAACGCCTCGCTGTGCGCCGAGGCCT
Source organism: Xanthomonas sp. LMG 12459 (assembly GCF_009192905.1). NCBI lineage: Bacteria > Pseudomonadati > Pseudomonadota > Gammaproteobacteria > Lysobacterales > Lysobacteraceae > Xanthomonas > Xanthomonas sp. LMG 12459. The sequence continues at coordinate 27,865 of NZ_NSGT01000050.1, read as the reverse complement.
CGGCCGCGGCGACGCTGCGCGCCCACCAGTAGGCCAGCACCACGTAGCCGGAATAGAACACGTAGTCGTAGCTGGCCGCGCCCAGTTCCTCGGGATTGCCGGCGGCGCGCTGCAGGATACGCTTGGTCAGCGCCGCCCACTCGGCGGCCTTCTCGCGCAGCGGGGCGATGAATTCGGCTACCGCCGGGTTGTCGGCGTGCTCGGTCAGGAAGGCCTCGATCTGCGCCAGGAACAGCCTCAGCCCGGCGCCCTGGCTGGACGCGGTCTTGCGCCCGATCAGGTCCAGCGCCTGGATGCCGGTGGTGCCTTCGTACAGGGTGGTGATGCGCGCGTCGCGCGCCAATTGCTCCATGCCGTGTTCGTGGATGTAGCCGTGGCCGCCGAAGCACTGCAGGGCGTGATAGGTGTTCTCCACCGCCCACTCGGTCTGGCAGGCCTTGGAGATCGGGGTGAGGAAGCTGACCAGCACGTCGGCCTGCTCGCGTTCGGCCGGGTCCTGGGCGCTGTGCGCGATGTCAATCAGGGTGGCGGCATGCAGCGCCAGCAGGCGGCTGCCTTCGGTCAGCGCCTTCACCGTCAGCAGCATGCGGCGCACGTCTGGGTGCACCAGGATCGGGTCGGCCGGCTTCTCCGGCAGCTTGGCGCCGCTCAGCGAACGCGACTGCAGGCGCTCGCGGGCGTAATGCAGCGCGTTCTGGTAGGCGCGTTCGGACAGGCCGATGCCCTGCAGGCCGACGCCGAGGCGCGCGGTGTTCATCATGGTGAACATGGCCTGCAGGCCCTTGTGCGGCTGCCCGACCAGGTAGCCCTCGGCGCCGTCGAAGTTCATCACGCAGGTGGCCGAGCCGTGGATGCCCATCTTGTGCTCCAGCGAGCCGCAGCGCAGCGCGTTGCGCTCGCCGACGCTGCCGTCGCGGGCGACCTTGAACTTCGGCACCACCAGCAGGGAGATGCCCTTGGCGCCGGCCGGCGCGTCCGGCAGCCGCGCCAGCACCAGGTGCACGATGTTGTCGGTGAAATCGTGCTCGCCGGCGGTGATGAAGATCTTGGTGCCGCTGACCGACCAGCTGCCGTCGGCGTTGGGTTCGGCACGGGTCTTGAGCAGCCCCAGGTCGGTGCCGCAGTGCGGTTCGGTCAGGCACATGGTGCCGGTCCAGCGGCCATCCACCAGCGGTTTCAGGAACACCTCCTGCTGCCAGGCCTCGCCGTGCTGCTTGAGCGCCTCGACCGCGCCGTGCGACAGCAGCGGGAAATTGCCCCAGGCCAGGTTGGCGGCGTTGACCATTTCGTTGAGCGGCACGCCGAGGGTGTGCGGCAGGCCCTGGCCGCCGAACTCGGCGGCGGCGGTCAGCCCGGTCCAGCCGCCCTCGGCGAACTGCCGGTAGGCCTCGCGGAAGCCGGGCGCGGTGGTCACCGCACCGGTGGCCTTGTCGAGGGTGCAGCCGTGCTCGTCGCCGACCCGGTTCAGCGGCGCCAGCACGGTGCCGGTGAAGCGCGCCGCTTCTTCCAGCACCGCGTCGATCAGTTCGGCATTGGCGTCGGCATGGCCGAGGCGGGCGAACAAGGCCTCCACCTGCAGCACGTCGTGCAGCGCGAAGCGGAGATCGGTCAACGGGGCTTGATAGGTGCTCATGCGATCGCTCGTGACGAGGGCCGCGGTGCGGCCGAGGCGCCCAGGATACTATGGCGTATGGAGTATGCGCAGCCGCGCCGAACCGGCCGGTGCGCGGTGCCGTTCAGTCGAGCAGGCCGTGGCGGACCGCGTAGCGCACCAGTTCGGCGGTATTGCGCATGCCCAGCTTGTTGAGCACGCGGAAGCGGTGGTTCTCGGCGGTCTTGACGCTGATCTGCAGCACCCGCGCGATCTCCTTGGTGGTGCGGCCCTCCACGATCAGGTGGAACACCTCGCGTTCGCGCGCGGTCAGGCTGCGGTAGGGATCGGGCGGCAGCGCCTGCGGCTGCTGCATCTGCGCCACCAGTGCCTGCGCGGCCTGCGGCGAGAAGTGGCCGCGGCCGGCGTGCAGGTTGCGCACCGCGGCGATCAGGTCGGCGCTGGCGCTGTCCTTGAGCAGATAGCCGGAGGCGCCGGCGCGCACCGCGTGCAGCACGTATTCGTGTTCCTCGTGCATGGTCAGCACCAGGATCCGCGCCAGCGGCACGGTCTCGCACAGCCGCCGGACCACGTCGATGCCGTTGAGCCGCGGCATCGAGATGTCCACGATCGCCACATCCGGGCTGGTCGCCTCGGCCTTGGCCAGCGCCTCGATGCCGTCGGCGGCCTGCGCCACCACCTGGATGCCTTCGATCGCGTCGAGCACGGCGACCAGGCTTTCGCGCACCAGGGTGTGGTCGTCGGCGATGAGGACCCGGATCGGCGCGCTCATGCCGGTGCGCTCCAAGCGCGCCGACAGGGGCGATGTCGCGGCGTGTGCAGCGCCGCGCGGGTGTCGGGGCGGGGCAGGGCGATCACGTTCAATCGGCCTCCAGCGGGACCCGGATCTGCACGCAGCAGCCCTCGCCCGGGGACGATTGCAGGCGCAGGCTGCCGCCGCTCAGGCGCAGGCGTTCGCGCAGGCCGCTCAGGCCGCTGCCGCCGGCCACCAGCGCCTGCTGCGGGTCGCAGCCGCGGCCGTCGTCGAGCACCTGCAGATGCGCCCAGCCGTCGCGGGCCACCAGCCGCAACAGCACCGACTGCGCAGCCGAGTGCTTCAGCGCATTGGTCAGCGCTTCCTGCGCGCTGCGGAACAGCAGGGTCTGCAGCGCTTCGTCCAGCGTCGGCAGCGGGCCGATCTCGACGCTGACCGGGGTGGCGCCGGCGGCGGACTGGCTGCGGCCGAGCCAGCCCAGCGCGGCTTCCAGTCCCAGGTCGTCGAGGATCGGCGGGCGCAGCAAGCGCGACATCTGCCGGGTGTCTTCCAGTGCCTGCGTACACAGCTGGATGGCGTCCTCGAGCGGCGCGCGCAACGCGGCGTCGGCCGCGCCGAGCGCCGCGCCCAGTTGCGCCAACCGGTGCTTGAGCACGGTGAGGTTCTGGCCGACGCCGTCGTGCAGCTCGCGCGCCAGGCGCCGGCGTTCGTCCTCCTGCACCTTGACCACGGCGCGGCCGAGGCGGCGGAACTCGCGTTCGTTCGCTTCCAGCCGCTGCAGCAGCAGGCGGTAGCGTTCGGCGGCGGTCGTGGCAGCGTCGTTCATGGCGAGGTCTGTGCGCGCGCGACAGCGGAACCGTCGGTGGCCTGTGCCGCGGCGCGGCGGGCACGCTGCGCGGCGGCGTGGTCGCCGAGCGCGTCCAGGCGCTGCGCGGCCTGCGTGTGCAGGGCGGCGGCGAACAGCGGGCTGCCGCGCAGCAGCAGGGCCTGCGCCTGCGCATAGCGCGCCGCGACCTGGTCGGCCGCGCCGTAGCGCAGCGCCTGCTGCAGATAGCGCAGGCGCAGCCCGGCGTTGCCCAGGCGGGCGACGTCGCCCTCCAGCGCGGCGAGCGCGGATTCGTCGTGCGCCGCGTGTACCTGGACCTGCAGTTGCAGCAGGCGGGTGCCGCTGGCGCGTGCCAGCGCCTCGGCCTGGCGCAGCGCGGCGGCGGCCGCGGCGTCATCGCCGTCGCGTTCGGCCAGTTGCGCCTGCAGCAGCGCCGCACTCGCGCGCTGTTCGCTGGACACCGAGGCGGGCGCTTGCCGCTGCACCTGCTGCAGCGCCAGCCGCGCCTGCGCCGGGTCGTCCAGCGCCAGCCACACCTGCGCGCGCAGCAAGGCGATGTCGGTCTGCCCGCGCTGGTCGCGGCTCTGCTGGAACAGCCGCTGCGCCTGGTCCAGTTCGGTCAGCGCCACCGCGCGCTGGCCTTGCCAGAACGCCAGTTCGGCCAGGTTGCGCCGGCTCACCGCCACTTCCTCGAGCATCTGGTGGCGCTCGGCCTCGCGCAACGCTTGGCTCAGCAAGGTCTGCGCCTGGGTCCAGTGGCCGCGTGCGGTGGCCAGCAGGCCGAGATTCTGCGCGGTGCGCACGCGGCCGGTGGCGTCGTTGAGGTCGGCATAGGCGCGCGCGGCCTGTTCCCAGAATGCCTGCGCGCTGTCCAGGTCGCCCAACTGGAAGTGCGCGAAGCCGATGTTGTTGAGCGTCTCGGCGACGCCGTGCGCATCGCCGATCGCGCGCCAGGCGGTCAGCGCGCCGCGGAACGCCTGCAGCGCCTGCGGATAGTCGCCGCGCTCCTCGGCCAGCAGGCCGAGTTCGTTGGCGGCGGCGGCCTGACCGTCGCGGTCGCCGAGTTCGACGTACAGCGCCTGCGCCTGCTGCAGTTTCTGTTCGGCCTCGGCGAAGGCACCGCCGATGCTCAGCGTGCCCGCCAGGTTGCGCAGGCTGGTGGCGACGCCACGGCGATTGCCGACCTGCCGGCGCAGCTCCACCGCGCGCAGGTACTGCGCCTGCGCCTGCTGCGCCAGGCCGAGCCGGCCGTAGCCCACGCCCAACGCGTTCACCGTCTCCGCTTCGCCATAGAGGTCGCGGCCGCGGCGGAACAGCAGTTGCGCGCGCAGCAGGTCGTCATCCACCGCGGTGGCGGCGTTGCCGCTGAGGATCGCCAGCTTGCCCAGCGCCAACCACAGCCGCGGGTCGTCGGGATCGCGCTGCGCCAGCGTACGCAGGCGATCGCGTGCCGCGTCCAGGTGGCCGGCCTGCGCCTGGATGCGCGCGACCTGCAACTGCACCTCGCTGTCGTCGGGCCGGGCCGTGGCCAACGCCTGCCAGGCGCTGTCGGCAGCGGCGAGATCGTCTTCGGCTTCCAGGCGCAGCGCCGCCAGCAGCGCCAGGGTGCGCGGCCGCGCCTGCGTCGCGGGCGCGCGCGCATCCAGCGCCTCGCGCGCCTTCTGTTCTTCGCCGATGGCTTGCGCCGCGACCACCTCGGCCAGGCGCAACGGCGCGGACTGCGGCGCCTGCGCGCTGGCCTCGGCGAACTGCTGCAGTGCCTGCGCGCTGTCGTCGTGCTGCTGCGCTGCCAGGCCGCGCGCATACGCCTGCAGCGCGGCAGGCGCGGGCAGGTCGTCGGGCAGGGTGGCGCCTTCGCCGAGCAGCGCCCTGGACGCGATCGGCAACCAGGCGGCGTAGGCCGCGGCCGGATCGGCGGCGGTCGGTCCGTCGATGCGTTGCGGCACGCCGCTGGCCGGGTGCAGCAGCGCCTGCAGGCGCCAGCCGGCGCCTTGGTGTTGCAGGCTCGGCTGCAGCACGCGCTGCGCCGAAGCGAGCCGGCGCAGCGCCGCCACGTCCAGCGGCGCCTGGCCGGTGGGGTCGTACTGGCGCAACGCCTGCCGGGTGCGCGCGTCATCGACCACGGTCAGCGTTTCGCCGAGGCTGCCGCGCAGCCAGCTGCCGAGCGCCAGGCGTTGCTCGGCGCTGCCCTGGTCGCCGGCCAGCGGCAGGACCAGCAGGCGCGGCAGCGGTTGCGCGGCGACCACCGGCGGCGGGGCGCTGGCGCGTTGCGCCTGCCACCGCCAGGCACCGACGCCAAGCATGGCAGCACCGGCGAGCGTCGCGGCCAGGCCCAGGCCGATCCGGCGCCAGCGCCGACGATCGCGCGGCAGTTGCCGGCGCTCGATCGCCACGATGACCTCGCCGGCGTGCTGCAAGCGGTCGCGCGGCTGCGGGCGCAGCAGCCGCTGCAGCAACCGCACCAGCCAGCCCGGCACGTCCGCGCGCAGCCGGTCCACCGGCGGCGGCTCGCGCAGCATGCGCTGGGCCAGGGTCTCGGACAGGGTGCCGCCGGCGAACGGCACCTGCCCGGCGAGCATTTCGTAAAGGATCAGGCCCAGCGCGTAGAGGTCGCTGCGCGGGTCGAGCGCGTCGCCGCGCGCCTGTTCCGGCGACAGGTAGGCGGGCGTGCCGATGACGTTGCCCAGGGTCGCGCCGAGACCGCTGCTGGCCATCGAGCAGGCCACGCCGAAGTCGCTGATCAGCGCATCGCCGCCACGCTGCAGCAGGATGTTGGCCGGCTTGAGGTCGCGGTGCACGACGCCGCGCGCATGCGCCGCCTGCAGGCCGCGGGCGATGTCGCCGGCGATGCGCAGGGCGGTGTCGACGTCCAGACGTTCCTCGCGCTGCAGCCGCGCCTCCAGCGACTCGCCGTCCACGTAGTCCATGCTGATCAGCCAGCGTCCGGCGTGTTCGGCCAGGTCGTGGATGCGCACCACGTGCGGGCTGGACACCTGCCGCGCCAGCAGCAGTTCCTGGCGGAAGCGGGCGAAGGCCTGCGGCCGTTGCGCCAGTTCCGGGCGCAGCAGTTTGACCGCGACGTCGATGCCCAGCGCCTGGTCGTGGGCCAGGTACACCAGGCCCATGCCGCCGATGCCGAGCAAACGCTCGATGCGGAAGCGGCCGGCCAGCACGTCGCCCGGGGTCAGGCTCTCCTGCGCGTAAAGGCCGGTGGCGGTGGCCGCATCGCTCATGCCGGCCCAGGCCCCTGTTCCGCGCCGGTGTCGCGCAGCGCCTGGCGGGCGGCGATCCACAGCGCGGCGCGCTCGCAGAAGGCTTCGAGCAATTGCATGTCCAGCGCACCGATGGCGCTGCCGGCGCGGCGGCTGTCGGCGTAGATCGCGCCGAGCACGCGGGTGCCGTCGCGCAGCGGCAGGCACAGCAGGGTGCGCAGGCCGGCGGCGCAGACCGAGGCTCGCTCGGCCAGCCACGGCACGCCACCGACGTCGTGGGCCACGGTGGCCCGGCCGTCGCGCAGGGCGCGGTGCAGGGCGCCCTCGCTGCCGGGGAGGCTGTGCTGCAGCGGCAGCGGCCCGATCCCGTGGCTGGCCGCGACGCGCTGGCCGTGCGAATCGGTCAGAACCAGCAGGCCGCGTTCGGCCTGGGCCAGTTCGACCACCGCGTCCAGGCTGGCGCCGAGCAGATCGTCGAGTCCGCCGATCTGGGCAAGCCCTTGGGTGAGGGCGGTGGCGCGATCGCAGCGGGCGCGCTGGCGGCGTTCGGCCAGTTCCGCATCGGCCGGGCTGAGCGGGGCGAACTCGGCGTAGATGTCGCCAAAGCGCAGCCAGGTCGCGGTCTCCAGCGCGATCGGCGCGGCCACCCGCACGCCATCGCGGAAGCTGCCGTTCTTGCTGCCCAGGTCGTGCAACTGCCAGTGGCCGTCGGCCTGCGGCTGCAGTTGCGCGTGCCAGCGCGACACCGAGGGGTGTTCCAGCGCCAGCGCGTTGTCGGCCGCGCGGCCGATCGCCAGGGTCTGCCCGGCGGCGAGCAGCAGCGTCGGTGCCGGCGCGTCGGGCAGGTAGGCAGTCAGGCGCGCGGGCATCGCGGCGTGTCCTCCGTCGCGGTGGGTGCGACCGGTCCCGCAGCGCTCAAGGCGCGTAGAGACGTTGGTAGTCGATGGAGAAGCGCAGCGTCGCGGCGCCGGCCAGCAGTTCGCCGGCGGGGTTGCCTGCGCTCATGCCGGCGTTCCAGGTTTGCGCGATGCCGTGGCCGGCGCGCGACGACACCTGCTCGCGGAACCCGTCCAGCGCGACCGTGGCAGCGGTGTAGTCGGCATTGGCCAGGGCGCTCTGTACGCTGTTCAGTATCGAGGCCAGCGGCGCCGCCTCACTGGCGGGCAGCTGCGCCACCAGCGCCTGCAGCCGGTTCAGCTTGGCGGCCACCACGTTGGCGGTCGGACGCAGGTCGTGGAGCACGATGAACTGCGAGAAGCCGCCGGTGGTGCCGCGGGCGCGGACGCTGCCCGGAGCGATCTCATCGGTGATGTCGCGGAAATCGCCGCCTTCCGGGGCCTTGAACAGGCGCAGGGTGCTGTCGGCGGTATAGGCCAGCGCATGCGTGTGCAGCTCCACATGCACGACGCGCCGGAACGTCAGGCCGCCGCTCGGTGGCGGTGTCACCGTGATCAGCAGCGGCAACTGCGACGGCACCTGGCCGGTTTGCGTGCTGGGCAGCCGCGGCAGCAAGGCCGTGACCTGGGCCGGGGTCAGCAGTTCTGCGCTCAGGCCGAGGTTGGCCGGGCTGAGGCCGCTGGCGTTGTCGAACTCCAGCGTCAGTTCCGCGAGCGGGTGCGGGCCGGCGCCGATGGCCGCCGTCGCCACATTGCCGCTCACGTCCACCTGCACCGGCAGCGGTTGCGCGGCGAGCCCGCCGCACGCTGCGACGGCGCAGAACAGCAGGCAAACCCTTGCGAACATCGTGTGCATCTGAAACCCCCTGTTGCATGTGCCGGCACAGTGCACCGCGCCTGCGTTCCGCCCGGCACCGCGGCGCGCGGCAGCGGCCTTCGTCCCGATCATACCGATCCGTACGGGCGATGCACGCGGCCCTGGGTGTTTCCACCCACGCGCAGTAGGGGCGATCCCGGATAGGCGCCACCGCGCGGCCGCGTCAGGCTGCAGTCACCCGCCCGTCCCGGGCCCACCAACCGGAGATTCCAGATGCCCATCCGTCGTCCCGCACTCGCCATCGGCATTTGCGCCGTGCTCGCCAGCGGCGTCTTCGCTGGCGGCAAGGCCGAAGCTGCCGCGCATCTGGACAGCCTGCTGGAGTCCAAGCTGGCCAGCACGCCGCTGACCGACGAGTTGCAGATCGTCATCACCTACAAGCAGTCCAAGCCGGTCTCGGCGGCGCAGCTGACCGTGTTGCACGACCTGGGCATCACCCGCGGCGTCAGCATGCAGACCCTGCCGATCGCCGGTGCGCTGGCCACGCCGGAGGAGATCCTGGCGCTGGCCGAGCGCGACGACGTCGCTTCGATCTACTACAACGCCCCGCTGCGCTACTTCAACCAGGACGCGCGCCAGGCCACCGGGGTCGACCGCGCGCAGAGCAATCCGGGCGACTTCGGCCGCACCGTGCCGTACACCGGCCGCGGCGTCGGCGTGCTGATCAACGACTCGGGCATCGACGCCACCCACCGCGACCTGGCCTATGGCGACCGCGTGGTGCAGAACGTGCTGGCCAACACCAACCTGCACAATCTGAACTCGATGCTGCCGGTCACCTACCTGGAGGGCGTGCCGAACACCGACGCCGGTTCCGGCCATGGCACCCACTGCGCCGGCACGGTCGGTGGCAGCGGCGCGCAGTCCGGCGGCAAGTACCGTGGCGTGGCGACCGGCGCCAGCCTGGTCGGCTATGGTTCCAGCGGTGTGCTGCTGGTGCTGGATGCGGTGGGCGGCCTGGACTACGCGGCCTCGCACCAGAACAGCTTCAAGGATCCGATCCGCGTCGTCAGCAACTCCTGGGGCACCTCCGGCAAGTTCGATCCGGCCGATCCGGTCAACGTCGCCACCTACGAGCTGTACAAGCGCGGCATCGTCAGCGTGTTCGCCGCCGGCAACGACGGTCCCAAGGAGGACACCCACAACCCGTATGCGCAGGCGCCGTGGGTGATCTCGGTCGCCGCCGGCAACGTCGACGGCACGCTGGCCGACTTCTCCTCGCGCGGCAAGGCCGGCGAGCGCGATACCTTCACCACCGCCGACGGCAAGAGCTGGACCCACATCAACCAGCCCAGCATCACCGCGCCGGGCGTGGACATCATCTCCACCCGCGCCTCCACCGGCCTGTTGCCGCCGCTGGCCGCGCAGAAGGACCAAAAGCTGATCGCGCCGGCGCAGCTGCCGTTCTACACCACCATGAGCGGCACCTCGATGGCCACGCCGCATGTGGCGGGTGTGGTGGCGCTGGTGCTGGAGGCCAATCCGAACCTGACCCCGGACCAGGTCAAGGACCTGCTCGAGCGCACCGCCACACCGATGGCGGGACGTGCCTCCTGGGAAGTCGGCGCCGGTTATCTCAACGCTTACTCGGCGTTGCGCGAAGCCAGCAAGAAGTGACCGGATCGGGCGGACGCCAGCGTCCGCCCGATCCGCTGCAAGCGCAGTCGACCGCCGTGTCGGTGCTTGCGATGCAGTCCGGAGGCCGCCGTTCTTCGACCAAATGAAGCGCCGTCCGATCGACTGCTGTCGTTGACGTTTTCGCGGTTGTCTTCGATCACGCTGTCGCCGTTCGGCGGCGTGGTCGGCAGCCACCGCGATCCCCCGTGCTGGACGTGCGGGGTTCCACCGCTCCCCGGAATGGCGTCCGGGAATCGGAATGGGCCCCGCACGTCCCGCATTCCTTTCGGCCGCACCGCGCGCCGATGCGCCGGATCGGGCACGCCGCTCCCCGCACCCTGTTTTTGCCGCATGTCGGCGCCCTCTGCCTGCCATGCACTCTGTTGCCGTTCCAGCCGCGGTGTTCGCTGGATCGGGTGGCATGCCCCGGCGTGTGGCTCGCCGTGCAGTGCCGACTGTCGCGAGCGGCGACAGGGGAGCGCACCCTCCAATCCCGTGGTAGTTGCATGCGCCGCGGCTGGGTGTTTCCACCCGGCCGGCCTGGGTGCGATACCGGATTGGCCGCGCATCGGCGCGCCCGGCACGCTGCGCTGACCGCCCGCTACGGGCTTCGACGATCCGGAGATTCCGCAATGTCCATTCGCCGTCCCGTTCTTGCCGTCGGTATCTGCGCCGTCCTCGCCGGCGGTGTGTTCGCCGGCGGCGACGCCCTGGCCGCCGCGCATCTCGACCAGGTACTGGAAGCCAAGCTCGCCGCTGCGCCGGCCGGCGACGCACTGCAGATCGTGATCACCTACGATCAGTCCGGGCCGGTCTCGGCCTCGCAACTCACCGCGCTGCATGCGCTGGGCATCACCCGCGGGATCACCATGCGCACGCTGCCGATCGCCGGCGCGCTGGCCACGCCGGCCGAGATCCGCGCGCTGGCGCAGCGCGACGACGTCGCCTCGATCTACTACAACGCACCGCTGCGCTATTTCAACAAGGAAGCGCGCGAGCTGACCGGCGTGGACCGCGCGCAGGGCAATCCGGGCGATTTCGGCCGCGCGCTGCCCTACAGTGGCCGCGGCGTCGGGGTGATGATCAACGACTCCGGCATCGATGCCACCCATCGCGATCTCGCCTACGGCACCCGCGTCGTGCAGAACGTGCTGGGCACCACCAACCTGGCCAACGTCGATGCGATGCTGCCGATCACCTATGCGGAGGGCGTGCCCAATACCGACCTCGGCTCCGGCCATGGCACGCACTGCGCCGGCACGGTCGGCGGCACCGGCGCGCAGTCCAATGGCGCCTATCGCGGCGTGGCGACCGGCGCCAGTCTGGTCGGCTACGGATCCGGTGCGGTGCTGCTGATCCTGGACGCGGTCGGCGGTCTGGATTATGCGGCCACGCATCAGTTCAGCTTCAAGGATCCGATCCGCGTCACCAGCAATTCCTGGGGCTCCTCCGGCAAGTTCGATCCGCAGAATCCGGTCAACGTCGCCACCTACGAGCTGTATAAGCGCGGCATCGTCAGCGTGTTCGCCGCCGGCAACGACGGCCCCAACGAGGACACCCACAATCCGTACGCGCAGGCGCCGTGGGTGATCTCGGTGGCCGCTGGCGAGAAGGACGGCACGCTGGCCGACTTCTCCTCGCGCGGCAAGCGCGGCGAGAGCGGCAGCTTCACCATGGCCGACGGCAAGACCTGGACCTATCTCAACGAGCCGACGATCACCGCGCCCGGCGTGGACATCGTCTCCACCCGCGATTCCACCGGCGCGCTGCCGCCGTTGGCCGCGGACAAGGACAGCAAGCTGATCGCGCCGGCGCAACTGCCGTTCTACACCACCATGAGCGGTACCTCGATGGCCACCCCGCACGTGGCCGGCATCGTCGCGCTGCTGCTGGAGGCCAACCCGGACCTGACTCCGGACCAGGTCAAGGACCTGCTCGAACGCACCGCCACCAACATCCCCGGGCGCACGTACTGGGAGGCTGGCGCGGGCTACGTGAATGCCTATGCCGCGCTGTTGGAAGCGAGCAAGCAGCGCAGCGGCTTCGGCAAGACGGTCAATTCCCTGCATCCGTTCTACAGCAATGCGCTGGTGCTGCCCGGCGGCAGCCAGCCGTTCGAGGTGGCGTTCTCGCCGGTGGGCACGCCGCAGACCCAGTCGTTCACCGTCGGCAAGGACGTCGCCTGGGTCAGCGCCAAGGCCACCATCGACGCCAACACCCAGGCATTGGTGCTGACCGATCCGGACGGCGTCAGCCATGGCTCGCCGGTGGCGTTGCCGTTGCTGGGCAGCACGGTCAGTGTCGGTGCGCCGGGCAAGCCGGGCACCTGGACCATCAGTGTGCGCGGCATCGGTTCGATCAGCGGCGTGCCGGTGGCGCCCAAGGGCAGCAACGGCATCGCGGCCCCGGGCACGGTGCGCGGCACCCTGGATTTCCTGCGCAGCGGCGGCTACACCGGCCTCAACGACGTCGCCAGCGGCGATCGCGATCGCGGCGCGGTGGAATACGCGGTCGCCAACCGCCTGATCGACGGTTACGCCGACGGCCTGTTCCGTCCGCAGAATCCGCTCAAGCGCGCGGAGTTGGCGCGCTATCTGGTGATGGGCGCCGGCGTGCGCCAGGCGCTGCCGGCCGCGCCCAGCTTCAGCGGGCTCGGCCGCAACGACCCGGCCTATCCGTTCGCCGAGGCGGCGGTGGGCAAGGGCGGGGTGCTGCGCGACCTGCAGCAGAACCAGGCCGCGGTGCTGGGGCTGGTCGCCGGCGATTTCCGTCCCAACGACGCCGTCAGCAAACTGCAGTTGGCGTATTCGCTGGTGCAGGCGCTGGGCCTGCAGACGCAGGCGCTGGCCTTCGACGGCACGCTGTCGGTGAGCTACAACAACCAGCGGCTGCCGATCGAGGACGTGGCGGCGATCCCGAGCAACCTGCGCGGCTACGTGCAACTGGCGCTGGATGCCGGCATCCTCAACGCGCGCTTCACGGTGACCCAGGGGCCGCAGGACCTGCAGCCGACCCTGCATGCCTACTTCGATCCGGGCAGCACGGTGTCGCGCAGCGGCTATGCGGTGATCGCCGGGCGCTTCCTCGGCGTCAATCGGCAGGCCAAGGACTGAGGACTGCGGTGACCGCGGCGACAGCATGTGCGCAGGCGCAAGGCCTGCGCCGTGCTGGTTTGCTGCGGTAGGCGTCTGCTGCCGCTACGAGCGCGCCACTGGCAACCCGTTGTTGCCGCGGCTCGGCGGGATCTGTCCTTGCAACGTGTGGGCGCGGCTTCAGCCGCGACGCGGTGTAGCGGGAATGCGCGTCGCGGCTGAAGCCGCTCCTGCAAATGACGTTTCGTCGTTGTTGGAGCTGCCCCGAAAACCGCTCCTACACCTGAGCCTCCCTGATCGCTGGAGGCCCCATAGGCGCGGCATCAGTTTTCCCGCGGATGCACGCTGACCGTGGCGGTCATGCCCGCAGCGAGCAGGGTGCCCTGCGGCACGCTGGCCGGATCGATGCGGATGCGCACCGGCACGCGCTGCGCCAGGCGGATCCAGTTGAAGGTGGGGCTGACGTTGGCCAGCAGCGAGGTGCCGGTCGGATTGTCGCTGTCGGAAATACCGCGGGCGATGCCCTCGACCTGGCCGTGCAGCATCAGGCCGCCGCTCATCAGGCGGATGTCGGCGCGGTCGCCGACGTGGACCCGCGGCAGCTTGGTTTCCTCGAAATAGCCGTAGACCCACATCGCATCGTCGCGCACCAGCGCCAGGCGCGCACTGCCGGCCTGGGCGTAGTCGCCGACGCGCACTTCCAGATTGGTGATGTAGCCGTCGGCGGTGGCGCGGACCTGGGTGCGCTGCAGATCCAGCTCGGCCAGGTCGAGCGCGGCCTGCGCCTGTTCCACCGATGCCACCGCCTGCGCCTGTGCCGCGGTGGCCTGGCCGCGCAGCGCCGCGCTGCGGTGCACGTCGGCCTGCGCCGAACGCGCGGTGGCTTCGGCGTCCGAGCGCGCTTCGGCGGAGATCACAGCGGCGGCACGCGCGCGCCGTTCGGCCTGGGCGCGGCGCATCTGGAATTCCGCTTCGCTGGCTGCCTGGGTGGCGGCCGCCGCGGACAGGCTGGCGCCGGCCGCACGCGCCTGCGCCTGCGCGACCGCAAGGTTGGCGCGGGCCTTTTCCAGGGCCAGCTCGTAGCGCTTGCGGTCCACGCTGAACAGCAGGTCGCCGCGCTTGACGTGCTGGTTGTCGCGCACGGCGACCGCATCGACCAGGCCGGACACGTCCGGCGCGATCCGCACCACTTCCGCGCGCACGCGGCCGTCGCGGGTCCAGGGCGAGAGCATGTAATGGCGCCACAGCGCATGCGCCAGCAGGGCGGCGACCAGCACCACGATGGCGGTCAGGGCGAAACGGATCAGGGCAGGGGTCTTCATGGCGGGACTCACGGAAGAAGGAGCAGGCCGAGCGCGGCGAAGGCACCGACGTAGACGGCCAGACGGAACAGGGAGGGATGCCAGGCGTAGCGGTACAGGCCGGCGCGGCCGGCGACCGCGTCCAGCGCCCAGGCCACCAGCAGCAGGGCCAGGCCCAACACCAGCAGGCCGGGCACGTACACCCCGGCGATCGAGAGTTCAGCGGGCAGCAGCATCGTCGGCTCCTGGGGTGGCGGTGGTCGGCGCAGGCGTATCGGCCAGCGCGGCGAGAACGGAATCGGCGTCGAGCAGCGCGCCGCGCAGCAACAACAAGTGCTCGCGGGTGGGTTTCCAGCGCAGCGGTACCGCGCCTTCCACCTGGCTGGCGGCCAGCGCTGCCTCCACCCGCTGCAAGGCGTGTCGGTGCCGTTGCGGGCTGGGGTCGAGATACAGGTCGGCCAGCGCCTGCACGGCGGCCTCCACCGCGGTGGCCAGGGCCGGCGGCAGCGTGCCTTCGGCCGCATCGCGGCGCAGTTCGACCAGGGTGCGCCCGGTTTCGTGCACCGACAGCGCCCAGCCGAGCAGGTCGCGCAGTTCGTCGCTGCCCGGCGGGGTGTGCGCGACGATCTGCTGGAACAGGTCGCGGTTGACGCTCTCCAGTTGCAGCGCCAGCCCCGGCAGCGGCGCACGCGCGGCCAGCGTGGTCTGCCGCCGCAGCCGCTCCAGCAGGCGCCGGCGCTGCCAGCGGGTGCCGATCACCGGCGGCACGAATACGAACGTCGCGCTCACCGCCAGCGTCCCCAGCAGCAGCGGCACCACGCTGTTGAAGGTGGCCGCGGCGTTGAAGCTCGGCGTCGGCTGGACCGCCAGGATCGAAACGAAGGCCAGGTTGGCGCCGGTGGCGAAGCCGTACAGCGCCGGTTTCGAGGCCAGGTACAGGGTCACCAGCAGGAACGGCAGGGTGCCGGCGACGAACAGCACATAGCCGTCCATCTGCGGCAGCACCAGCAACTGGCAGATCACGCCCAGCACGATGCCGAACACGAACCCCTTGAACAGCGAGCGCGCGGCAGCGGGCGCGTTGGCGCTGGACGACAGGATCGCGCTCAGCGCCACTGCCTGGAACACCGCGGTGGCGCCGCTGATCCAGCCGGCCTGGATCCACAGCCAGCACATCGTCGCCACCAGCAACGCGCTGCGCAGCGCGGTCAGTGCGGCCGCGGCGTAGTCGTTGCCGCGCACGAACACCGCGGTGTCGCCGCGGTCCTGCGGCGTGCGCCACTGCTGCGGCGCGACCAGGGTCGCCTCGGTGGCCACGTAGTCGTGCAGGTCGGCGAAGAACCGCCGCAGCAGCGACACGCCGGTGTCGAATCCCTCGTGCCGTGCCGCCGGCAGGGCCGCACGCGCTTCGGCCGCACGCGTCGCCAGCGCATCGCGGCACGCCGCCAGCTTGCGCGCGGTCGCGGCTGCGCCCTCGCGTCCGCCGCGGTCGCTGAGCGCGGCCTTCAGCGGCCGATACAGGCCGATCAGCGCCTCGGCCACCTCCGCATCGCCGCTGCGCAGCAGCCGGTTGATGTAGTGGTGCAGCGCCTGGAAGCTGGTCGACACCGCCATGAAGCGCTGGTTGAGCAGGCGCAGGCGGCCGCTGCGCACCCGTGCCTCCGGATCCTCGAACACCACCGAACTGCGCAGGTCCTCGATGGTCACCGCGTCGCGCACGAAGCGCAGGTGCGCCTGCTCCATCGCCTCGCGCGGCAACTGGCCGCCGGTGGCGTCGCGGACGAAGTCCAGAAATCCGTCGGACGCACGGCGCACGGTATCACGCAGGGTCTGGCGCAGCCGGCTGGGAAACACCACGTCGCTGACGATGCCGGTCACCAGCAGGCCCAGCACCACCTCGGTCACCCGCGCCACCACCAGGTTGAACACGTTCTGCGGCTGGTTCACCGCCGGCAGCGCGATCAGCGCCACCGTGTAGCCGGACAGCACGAAAGCATAGGCCTTGAAGTTGCGGTAGAGCAGCGCGCCGCCGGTGCAGGCGCCGATCCACAGCGACAGCGCCAGCACGAACAGCACCGGCTCCTGCGGGAACAGCGCCACCATCGTCAGCGCCGCGACGCTGCCGATCAGCGTGCCCAGCACCCGGTAGAAGCCCTTGGCGAAGACCATGCCGGTCTGCCGGTGCATCACCACCACCACGGTGATCATCGCGGTCATCGGCGAGGCCAGGTCCAGACGCAGGGCGATCCAGCCGGCCAGATAGATCGACAGCAGCGTGCGCAGCACGAACAGCCAGGCCTCGCCTTCGCCGCGCAGGGCGTCGGCCAGCAGGGTGCGCAGGCCTGGCGCTGCCTCGGCAGCGGCGGCGGCGTTGGGGTGTTGTGCGCTCATGCGGCGTCCTCGACCCCGCGCAGCAGGGTCTTCAGCAGCGCCTGCAACTGCGCCAGCGCCGCCGGATCCAGATGCTGCACATACGTGTCGAGCTGGGCGGAGAGGTCGGGGATCAGCGCCTCGATCAGGCGCTCGCCGGCCTCGGTCAGCCGCAGCAGCAGCATGCGCCGGTCCTCGGCACTGGGCATACGCTGGATCAGGCCCTTGTCGACCAACTGACTGGTCAGACGGGTGATGTTGGCCGACTTCTCGCCCGCCGCGTCGCTCAGCTGGGACGGGTTCAAGGTTCCGTCGGGGCTGGCGTCGATCATCATCAGCACGTTGTATTCGGCGTAGCTCAGGCCATAGGGCCGCAACACCTCGTTGCTCTGGTCGAGGCTGAGCTTGTGCAGGAGCTTGATCAACCGCAGGACCAGCGCGGCTTGCCGCGGGAAGTGCGGATGCTTGCGGGCGGTCACGTCCAGGCGCTGCTCGGTGGCGGCGAAGCGGCTCATGCGCGGTTCGATGATTTGTACATGTATAAATAATACATTTATGTATTAATTTTGCGGTAACGCCGGCTGAACGCGGCCCGCTGGAGGAGGTGTGTCTCAGGAAAAACGCGCGGACAGGCCTGCGCCGAGGCGCAGTGCGTTAGCGTGCCGCGCGGCAGGTCGAGGCAGCGCCTGTGTCCGGTGAAGCGCAGGTCGACGCGCAGGCGCGTTCCGCGCCCCGGAAGCCGGGACGTCGCGTTAGAGCCAGGGGGACAGGTGGCGCCTCAGCGCCACCGCCGGGTCAACGCAGCACGCCGTCCAGGCCGGGCGCGGGCGAGAGCATGTTGCGGGTGTCGATCTCGAAGCTGCGCGGCTTCTTGTCTTCCGGCGTCGCGGCGATGCTGCCCTTCAGGGTGTACTCCAGGCTGCGGCGGCCGGCCAGGGCATCGGCGACGGCCATGCGCGCGCTCGAGCTGGGCTTCAGCGCGACGCTCACCACGTCCGCCGTCTCCGGGCCGATCGAAATGCCGGGTGCGGCCTGCAGGCTGCCGGCCGCTTCGCCGCCCACGCCCAGATCCAGGCGCAGGTTGTCGTAGCGCATCGGAATGCTGCTGTAGTTCTGCAGGCGCAGGTCCACCTTCCAGCTGCCGTCCATGTTGACCGTCAGTTGCTGCACGCTGGCGGCCGGGTCCGACACGCGCCGCACGATGCCGTCGCTGCAGGCGCCGAGCAACGCGGTGCACAACACGAGCAAGCCGAGGCGGAGCGGGTGACGCATGGGCGGAATCCACGGAAAGGAAGACCGGCGAAGACTACACCACACCCCTGTCTGCCGTGGTGGCGCAGCGATGGCGAGCATCCCCCGGACTGCGCGGGCTGCGGAAAGCTGGCGGCATGCCGGCGGTCGCGCGCGACGTGGCGTGACGCAAGGCGGACAGCGGACACGCTCTACTGGCGCCTTCGCTTGGTGTCGAGCGCTTCCGCCACTGGAATGGCAGGCCCGCCCAACGTAGATGCGCGATGGCGTCGTCCGCGTCGTGCCATCTGCCGGCAGCCCTCATCCGGCATGCGGCCGGCCTGTGGGCCGGCCATTACCCCGTTCGGTTATGCCGTCCACCTCCGTTGCTGCTCCTCCGATCGCCCTTGGCGCAGCAACCCACCAGATCCTCCAGGCTGACCCGCACGTGCCTGCGGACGTTCAGGTACGGCGGAATGACCGCGGCTGGCCGGGCGTCCGGTCGGTGTCCTCGGCGATCCGGCCGGCGGCCATCACCAAGGCGTCCCTGCCGTGCGCCGGCCGGATGCCGAGGACGTGTCCAGCATCGCGCCCCCTCGGATCGGACGCAGTCGGCGCAGGCCGCGGCGGTCGGTAGGAAAATTCTGCAACATTGCGCTTGCCCAATCCCGATCACCTCGCTATGATGCGCGTCCTCGCACCGGTCCTGCCGCGTTGCGCAGTGGCCGAGTAGCTCAGTTGGTAGAGCAGGGGATTGAAAATCCCCGTGTCGGCGGTTCGATTCCGTCCTCGGCCACCATTCTTTCAGGGCTTGCAGCAATGCAAGCCCTTTTCTTTTGCCGCGAGGGTTTGCGGCATCTGCATGCCTTGGCGGTGTGTTGTGCTGCCTTGCTCGCCGTCGTCGAAGGTGGCGTACCGCGTCGTCATTCGGCGTCCGGGCCGATCTCCCGCGCTGTGCAGATTTCCGCATGCGCGAGGCCTGTTGCGACTGTCCTCTGCCCTGATCGGGTGTGAAGAAGGCGTGTCAACGTTCGTAGACAACTGCACCCAGTTCACGGTTTTTCGGGATCTTCCGCTCAATCAACGGCGCTGACTGTCGTAATCATAGGCACGGGCAATCGGGGGAACCTGCCAATGACCAGCGGATTCGGACGGAGATGTGGCAGCGTGGCCCTGCTGTTGGCCATGGCCGGCAACGCCGTGGCAGCCCCTTCCGACCGGACCGAGCATGCGGGCGAGCAGGGCGGTCCCGGTGCCGATGCGCCCTACATCGAGCAGGTCGGTTCCGAGTGCGTGATGGTCAATACCTACCTGCAGCGGCGCGACGGGGTGGTCGAGCGCGTGGTGCTGCGCGAGCCGGTGCAGTGCGCCAGCCATCCGGACCAGCACTCCATGGCCGATCTGAGCAACTGACCGCCGCGCCATGACGGCCGGCGCCTTGCGCCGCGCTTTACATCGCTGCGCCGCTCCTGCATAAGCTGCTGCTTCCCGTCCATCGGAACCTGCGCATGCGCCTTTCGCCGATCGCGCTGCTGTTGCTGGCGTGCCTGTTGTGCCTCGCACTGCCGCTGCGCGCCGCGCAGCCGGTGAGCTCGGTCGCCGCGTTCGATCTCGGCCGTTATGCCGGGCAGTGGCACGAGATCGCGCATCTGCCGGTCTCCTTCCAGAAGAAATGCGTCGGCGACGTCACCGCGGCCTATGTGCTGCGCGACGACGGTCAGGTCGGCGTGCGCAACGCCTGCCGCACCGCCAGCGGCGACATGCTGGCGGCCGACGGCGTGGCCCGGCGGGTCGAGGGCCATCCCGGGCGGCTGCAGGTGCGCTTCGCGCCGGATTGGCTGGCCTGGCTGCCGATGGTGTGGGCCGACTACTGGGTGATCGCGCTCGACCCGGATTATCAATGGGCGCTGATCGGCGAACCTGGGCGCAAGTACCTGTGGGTGCTGTCGCGCTCGCCGCGCATGCAGCGCAGCGTGTTCGAGGGCATCAAGGCCGAGGCGGTGGCGATGGGGTACGACCTCGACCCGCTGCTGGTAGTCGCGCCGCTGGACTGAGTGGGCGCTGCCGGCGCGTCGTTGCGGGCGGATCGGTGCCACATGGGCGACAGGCGCTGAAGACCGGGCCATCGCTTGGACTTTGCCGCGCGCTGTACGACGCTTTGGGCAGCGACTTGCAGTTCGCTGTGGCCGGCTGCTTCCGCCGGCGGTGGCCGTTGCCCTGGAAGATGCGCATTGGCGCCGGCTGTCTGGCAGCGCATCGTGCATGTCGGGGTGGCGCGTCGCGGGCCACCCTGTGGGACGGACGCTGCAATCGCTTGGCGTCAGCCGGGAAATGCCGTCAGCGCCGCGGTCAGCAGGTCTGCGCTGTCGCCGTCGCGCAGCGCCTGCAGGGCGTTGCGGCCATCGGCCAGGCGCACCTCCCGCAGCCATTGCGACAGCGTCGCCAGATCGCTGCCGCAGCCGTTCCAGGCCACGCAGATGGTGTCGCCGACATTGTGCAGGTCGGCGTGGTTCAGATGCTCCAGGGTGCCGTCATGCGCCAGCCAGGCGAGTGCGCGTTGCGCATCCTCCGGTGCGCCATAGGCGGCGCCGTCGATCAGCGACAGCAGGTCGCTGCTGTCGGCGCGCCGCTCGGCCCGGCGCCGTTCGGCGCGACGCATGCCCTGCAGGATCGCCTTGATCCTTCCTTCGTGAATGCTGTCGGTCATGGGCGGCGAGGCGATGCGGGTGGACGGGTCACTCTGCGCGCTCGGCACGCAGTTGCAGTTCACCGTCGGCCAGGCGTGCGCGCAGCCGATCGCCGGGGGCGACCTGAGCGGCTGAGCGCACCACGCTGCCGTCGTCGACGCGGGTCAGGATGCTGTAGCCGCGCGCCACGGTCGCCAGCGGGCTGACCGTCTCCAGTGCACGCGCCAGTGCGCGCAGGCGCTGCGCATCGGTCTGCAGTTGCCGCGCCATCGCCGCCTGCGGACGTCGGCCCAGCGCCAGCAGGCGCACCCGCAGCATCGCCAGCCGCCGTTGCGGTTGCGCGGCGCGCAGCACCGCGGCGGCATGGCGCAACTGGGCATGCCGGCGTTCCTGCTGTTGCCGCCACACCGCCGCCAGCCGCCGTCCGATCTCGTGCTGGCGGCGCTGCAGCAACTGCAGGCGCACCTGCGGGCTCTGCGCCTGCAGGCGCAGCAGGGCGCGGTCGGCGCGTTGCTGCGCTTGCCGCAGCCGGTGCTGCTGCCAGCGCAGCAACGCGGCATGCTGGGAGCGCAGGCGCGCGCTGAGATCGCGCTGGTCGGGCACCAGCAATTCGGCGGCGACCGACGGGGTGGGCGCGCGCAGGTCGGCGGCGAAATCGGCCAGGGTCACGTCGGTCTCGTGGCCGACGGCCGACACCACCGGGGTGACTGCCGCGGCGATGGTGCGTGCCAGGTGTTCGTCGTTGAACGCCCACAGGTCCTCCAGCGAGCCGCCGCCGCGGGTCAGCAGGATCGCGTCGTAGCGGCCGCTGGCGTCGGCCTGGCGCAGCAAGGCGGCAATCTGCGCCGCGGCGCTGTCGCCCTGGACCAGGCTCGGCAGGATGTCCACCTGCAGCAGCGGCATGCGCCGGCCGAGCACGCTCAGCACATCGCGCACGGCGGCGCCGCTGGGCGAGGTGATGACCGCCAGGCGCCGCACGAAGCCGGGCAGGGCGCGCTTGCGCTCGCTGGCGAACAGGCCTTCGGCGGCGAGCCGGGCCTTGAGCTCCTCGAACGCCCGGCGCAACGCGCCTTCGCCGGCTTCCTCCAGATGGTCCAGCACCAACTGGTAATCGCCGCGCGCTTCGTACAGGGTCAGGCGCCCGCGCGCCAGCACCCGCAGGCCTTCGCGCGGCACGAATCGCAGCCATTGGCTCTTGGGCTTGAACATCGCGCAGCGCACCTGCGCGCGCGCATCCTTCAGGGTGAAGTAGAGGTGGCCGGACGAGGGGCGGGTGACGTTGCCCAGTTCGCCTTCCACCCAGGCCAGCGGGAAGGCGCTCTCCAGCAGGTCGCGGGCCAGCGTGTTGAGCTGGCTGGGGCTGAGGATCTGGTCGGCGCGATCGGACATGCGGGCAGTGCAGGGCGTACGGGCGCCTATCCTCGCACGTCGGCAGCTGCGTCCGGCTGCGTCGACGTGGCTGCATGCCGGGCCAGCGCCCATTGCACGTGCTCGCGCACCAGCGGCGAGGGATGCTGCGAGCGCGCGCCTAGCGCGGCCAGTACCTGTGGCGTGGTCGGCGCGTTGCCCAGCGCCACTGCCAGATTGCGCAGCCAGCGCTCGTGACCGCTGCGGCGGATCGCGCTGCCTTCGGTGCGGCGCAGGAACTCGTCTTCCTCCCAGGCGAACAACTGCGCCAGCGTGGCCTTGTCCAGATCGTTGCGCGCGCGGAAGTCCGGCTCGTCGCTGCGCTTGGCGAACTTGTTCCAGGGGCAGATCAGCTGGCAGTCGTCGCAGCCGAAGATGCGGTTGCCGATCGCCGCGCGCAGTTCCTCGGGAATCGCGCCGTCGTGTTCGATGGTGAGGTAGGCGATGCAGCGGCGCGCATCGAGTCGGTACGGCGCGACGATCGCCTTGGTCGGGCAGACGTCGATGCAGCGCGTGCAGGTGCCGCAGTGGGCGCTGGCCGGCGGGTCGATCGGCAGCGGCAGATCGACGTAGATCTCGCCGAGGAAGAACCAGGAGCCGCCGTTGCGGTCGATCAGGCAGGTGTGCTTGCCGATCCAGCCCAGGCCGGCGTCGCGCGCCAGGGCGCGTTCGAGCACCGGCGCCGAATCGACGAACACGCGGTGGCCGAAAGGGCCGATCTCGTCCTGGATGCGTTCGGCCAGCTTCTGCAGGCGGTTGCGCATCAGCTTGTGGTAATCGCGGCCCAGCGCGTAGCGCGCGACGTAGGCGCGCTCGCCGTCGCGCAGCGTGTCCCAGGCCGAGTCGTCGTCGTTGCGGCCATAGTCCAGGCCCACCGAGATCACCCGCAATGTGCCGGGAATGAGTTCGGCCGGGCGGGAACGCTTGTCGCCATGCTGGGCCATCCAGTGCATCGTCCCGTACAGGCCCTGTTCCAGCCAGTCGCGCAGATGCGCCTCGTCCTGCTGCAGTTCGATGCCGGCGATACCGCAGCGCTGGAAGCCGAACGTCCGTGCCAGCGCGCGGATGCGCGCGGCGGCGGCGTGGGGATCGGCGATGTCGAGACGGGCGGACATCGCGCAAGTATAGAATCCCGTGCATGTACGACTGCTTCGATCTCCATGCCACCGCGGACGCGCGCCGCATCGATGCGCAGGCCACCGCGCTGCTGGGCGGCGACGGCTACACGCTGATGCAGCGCGCCGGCCAGGCCGCGTGGCAGGCGCTGCTGCAGCGCTGGCCGCAGGCGCAGCGCATCCTGGTGGCCTGTGGCAGCGGCAACAACGGTGGCGATGGCTACGTGCTGGCGCGGCTGGCGCATCGCGCCGGACGCCAGGTGCGCGTGCTGCAGTTGCCCGGGCGCGGTCCGCAATCGCCGCTGGCGCAGCGCGCCTGCACCGACTACATCGGCGTCGGCGGTCGCATCGAGGAGTTCGACGCGGCACTGGCGCCGGCCGACGTAGTTGTGGATGCGCTGCTGGGCATCGGCCTCAATCGCGCGCCGGATGCCGAACTGGCGGCACTGCTCGGCGCACTGGGCGGGCTTGGCGCGCCGGTACTGGCGCTGGACGTGCCCAGTGGCGTGGACGCCGAGTCCGGCAGCGTGCCCGGCGCGGTGCTGCCGGCGACGCTGACCTTGCAGTTCATCGTGGCCCACGCTGGCTTGCATACCGGTGCGGCCTTGAACCATGTCGGCGAGCGCGCGCTGGCGACGCTGGAGGTGCCGCTCGCCGCGTTTGCCGATTGTGCGCCTCGCGCGCAGGCCTGGACCGTCGGCGCCTTGCGCCGCCATCTGGCGCCGCGCCGGCAGGACAGCCACAAGGGCGATTCCGGGCATGTGCTGTGCGTCGGCGGCAACCTCGGCAGCGGCGGAGCGGTGATGCTCAGTGCCGAATCGGCCCTGCGCAGCGGGGCCGGCCTGGTCAGCGTGGCGACCCGCAGCGCGCACGTGGCGCCGCTGCTGGCGCGCTGCCCGGAAGCGATGGCGCATGCGGTCGACGAGGCGTCGGCACTGGCGCCGTTGCTGCGCAAGGCCAGTGTGGTCGCGCTCGGGCCCGGGCTTGGCCAGGACGATTGGGCGCAGGCGCTGTGGCAGACGGTCCTGGCCGATTCGGACCGCGCGCTGATCCTGGACGCCGATGCATTGAACCTGCTTGCGCAGGCGCCGCGGCCCGTCCCGCAGGCGGTACTGACGCCGCATCCGGGCGAGGCCGGGCGCCTGCTCGGCATTTCAACGGCCGAGGTGCAGCGCGATCGCTTCGCCGCCGCTGCGGCCTTGGCCGAACGCTATCAGGCGACGATTGTGCTGAAGGGGGCCGGCAGCCTGGTCGACGCGCCCGGGCAGACGCCGCGGGTGATCGCCGCCGGCAATCCGGGCATGGCGGTCGGCGGCATGGGCGATCTGTTGACCGGGGTGATCGCGGCGCTGCGCGCGCAAGGGTTGCCGGCGTTCGAGGCGGCCAGCGTCGGCGCGCTGCTGCATGCCGGCGCCGGCGATCGCGCGGCCGCCGACGGCCAGCGCGGCCTGCTGCCCACCGATCTGTTGCCGGCGCTGCGGCGCCTGTCCAATCCGGAATCCGAACCATGAGCCTCAGCTTGTTCCTGCCCGACAGCGAGGCCACCGAGCGCCTCGGCCGCGCGCTGGCCGCGACCCGCCCGGCGCAGGCCGCGGTGCATCTGCACGGGGATCTGGGCGCCGGTAAATCGACTCTGGCGCGGGCGCTGCTGCGCGCGCTCGGGGTGCAGGGCGCGATCCGCAGCCCCACCTACACCCTGGTGGAGCGCTACCTGCTGGCCGATGGCGAGGCCTGGCACCTGGATCTGTACCGCATCGGCGCGGCGGGCGAGCTGGATTTCCTCGGGCTGGACGAGGGCGGGGCCACGCTGTGGCTGGTGGAATGGCCCGAGCGCGGCGGCGACGTGCTGGCGCCCGCCGATCTGGACGTGCGCCTGGCCGTGCACGGCGACGGGCGTCGTGTCGCCCTGCAGGCGCGTACCGAGGTGGGGGCCGCCTGGCTGGCGCAGCTGGCCCAGCAGGCCGACTTGCAGGGACTTTTTGCCGGCTGACGCTAGAAAGTGAAGGCAGGTTATGGATTATTAAGGGAAAACCGCTTGCCTTTGACTCCCGGCGATGTTTGAATCGCGTTATGCGCCCGGGGACCCGTTTTTTCGCCAGTTTCGCCGCTGCCGCAGGCTGGTGCCTGGCGGCGCAGACGGCGTTTGCCGGACAGGTGCAGTCGGTCTCGCTCGACAACGGCGCCACCGGCACCCGCGCCGAGATCCGTCTGCAGGGCAGTGGCGGCTTCAGCACGCTGTCGCTGGCCAATCCGAATCGCCTGGTCGTCGATCTTCCCGATTCCTCCGCCGCCAAGGGCCTGAAGTTGCCGGCCGGCGGCGGCGTGGTCAGCGCAGTGCGCACCGGCCATCCGGTGCCGGGCACCTTGCGCATCGTGTTCGACCTGAGCAGTTCGGTGGTGGCGTTCAAGCCGCAGATGCAGACCATCGGCGGCAGTTCGGTGCTGGTGATCGAGTGGCCGGGCGAGGCCCCGGCGGGCAAGGTGGTCGCCGCCGACGCGCCGGCAGCCGTGGCCCCGATGCCGCAGGCCACGCCTGTTGCAGCGCCCAAGCCGGTAGTGGATGCGCGCGCCGAAGCCGCACGCGCGACCGCGGCGCTGACCTCGTCGGTGGTGCAGCGTGCCAGCCAGCCAACGCCGACCCCGGTGCCGCCGCCCGCCGCGCCCACGCCAGCCCCGACCGTCGTTGCCTCTGCGCCGAGCGTTGCTGCCGCGGTGGCCGGCCGTCCTGTGCCCGGCGTTGTGCCGACGCCGGCGCCTGCGACAGTCGCGCCGCCGGCGAACGCGCCGTCCGAGCGTGACGACGCGGACGACGATGCGGCGGTGGCTGCTGCCGCCGAAGCACGGCCGGTGATGCCCAGCGCGGCCTCGCGGGTGAAGATGGCGCCCGGCATGCGTCCGCTGATCGTGGCCATCGATCCCGGCCATGGCGGCCAGGATCCCGGCGCCAGCGGTCCGACCGGCAAGCATGAGAAGGACGTGACCCTGGCGATCGGCCGCGAACTGGCGCGCCAGATCAACGCCACGCCGGGCATGAAGGCCTACATGACCCGCACTACCGACGTGTTCATTCCCTTGCCGATGCGCGCGCAGAAGGCGCGCGCGGCCAAGGCCGACATCTTCATCTCGATCCACGCCGACGCGGCCGAGAACCGCAGCGCGACCGGTTCCTCGGTGTACGTGCTGTCGACCAAGGGCGCGTCCTCGCAGCGCGCGCGCTGGCTGGCCGACAAGGAAAACGCCGCCGACCTGATCGGTGGCGTGCGCCTGCAGAAGACCGACAGCACCCTGGCCAACGTCTTGCTGGACCTGGCCCAGAGCGGCCACATGAAGTCCTCCGAAGATGCGGCCGAGCAAGTGCTGGGCGGACTCAAGCGGATCGGCAACAACCACAAGCCCGAGATCGAGCGCGCGAACTTCGCGGTGCTGCGCACCTCGGACATGCCGGCGATGCTGGTCGAGACCGCCTTCATCTCCAATCCGGACGAAGAACGCCGGCTGACCGATCCGGCCTACCAGCGCCGCATCGCCGGTGCCGTGCTCGATGGCGTCAGCACCTTCTTCACCCGGCAGCCGCCGCCGGGCACGCTGTTCGCCGCGCGCGCGCAGGCCGAGGCGGAAGCGGCCAGCACGGTGGCCGGCGGCAGCCGCTGAGGCGCTATCATTAACGGCTGATCCTCGATGACGGCGTCCGCGCCGCGAGCCGTGCCGATGTCCTTTGCCTGCTGTGGTTTTCGTCCTGTCGCCACGACCGGCGCGCGTCTGTGCGCGCATGGAGCGAGGACGGCATGAGCATCCGTCAGCTGCCCGAGATCCTGATCAACCAGATCGCTGCCGGCGAAGTGGTCGAGCGTCCGGCCTCTGTCGTCAAGGAACTGGTGGAGAACGCGCTGGACGCCGGTGCGCACCGCGTCGACATCGATCTGGAAGAAGGCGGCGTGCGCCTGATCCGCATCCGCGACGACGGTGGCGGCATCGCGCCCGAGGAACTGCCGCTGGCCATCTCGCGGCACGCGACCAGCAAGATCGCCTCGCTGGACGACCTGGAATCGGTGGGCACGCTCGGATTCCGTGGCGAAGCGTTGCCGTCGATCGCCTCGGTCAGCCGCTTCACCCTGGCTTCGCGCCGTGCCGGCGACGAACACGGTGCGGCCCTGCAGGTCGAAGGTGGCAAGGTCGGCGAGGTGCAGCCGCGCGCATTGCCGCCGGGCACCCTGGTCGAGGTCCGCGAGCTGTTCTACAACGTGCCGGCGCGGCGCAAATTCCTGCGTGCCGAGCGCACCGAACTGGGCCACATCGAGGAGTGGCTGCGTTCGCTGGCGCTGGCGCGCCCCGACGTGGAGCTGCGCGTCTCGCACAACGGCAAGCCGTCGCGGCGCTACAAGCCGGGCGATCTGTACTCGGACGCGCGCCTGGGCGAGACCCTCGGCGAAGACTTCGCAAGGCAGGCGCTGCGCGTGGACCACAGCGGTGCCGGCCTGCGCCTGCATGGCTGGATCGCGCAGCCGCATTACTCGCGCGCCAGCGCCGACCAGCAATACCTCTACGTCAATGGCCGCTCGGTGCGCGATCGCAGCGTCGCCCACGCGGTGAAGATGGCCTACGGCGACGTGCTGTTCCATGGGCGGCAGCCGGCCTATGTGCTGTTCCTGGAACTGGAACCGGCGCGGGTGGACGTCAACGTGCATCCGGCCAAGCACGAGGTGCGTTTCCGCGATGCGCGGCTGATCCATGATTTCGTCTACCGCACGCTGCAGGATGCGCTGGCGCAGACCCGTGCCGGCAGCCTGCCGGGCACGCTCGGTGCCGAAGCGACGGCCGCGGTGCCTGCCGCGGGCGCTGCGGCCTGGGCGCCCGCGGGCCTGCCGAGCG
>NZ_NSGT01000005.1:0-20112 GCF_009192905.1 Xanthomonas sp. LMG 12459 | reverse complement strand
GCCAGGCCAACCAGTTGGCAGCAGGTGCCGCCTCGGTGGCCTCGCAAGGCGGCAGCGTGGTCGGCCAGGTGGTCGAAACCATGAGCGGCATCGAGGCCTCGTCGAAGAAGATCGCCGACATCATCGGCGTGATCGACGGCATCGCCTTCCAGACCAATATCCTGGCCTTGAACGCGGCGGTGGAAGCGGCGCGTGCCGGCGAACAAGGTCGCGGCTTCGCGGTGGTCGCCAGCGAGGTGCGCACCCTCGCCCAGCGCTCGGCCAACGCCGCCAAGGAGATCAAGACCTTGATCGACGACTCGGTCGGCCGTGTCGCCACCGGCTCGGCCCTGGTCGATCAGGCCGGCCGCACCATGAACGAGATCGTGGCCTCGGTGCAGCGCGTCACCGACATCATGGGCGAGATCTCGGCGGCCTCGCAGGAGCAGTCCGCCGGCATCGAGCAGGTCAACCAGACCGTCACCCAGATGGACGAGACCACCCAGCAGAATGCCGCCCTGGTGGAAGAGGCCACCGCCGCCGCACGCTCGATGGAGGAACAGGCCACGCAGTTGCAGGATGCGGTGTCCGTGTTCAAGTTGGATACCCTGCCGGCGATCGCATCGATCGCGGTCGCGTCGACGGCCCGCCCCGCCCCACGCAGCGTGCCGTCTGCTCCGCCACGCAAGCCGCGGCCGGCGCCGCAGTCCGTTGCGCTTGCCCAGGCGGCCAGCAGCGACTGGCAGGAGTTCTGAGTCCTCCTCCCAGTCGCCTCGATGCGCGGCCGTGCACCGCACGGCCGCTCGATAGGCGACGCCGCGATGTCGGTACGGGGCAGCCAGGCTGGCTGGCGCCCGCATCGTCTCCATCGACGCGGCGTACGGCAACCACTGCCGGCACGACCGTACTGAGGCGCTCAAGAATCTCCTGCTTCTGTCGATACCAAATCGAGCGCACGCTTTTTGTCTACACCGGTGCGTGCCGACACGGCCTGGGGAGGTCCGTCGGCGCTTCAGAGGGATCGCTCGGTGCATGCGCCGATCGCTGAAGTCGCAAAACCGAACGGGGAAACCGCAGCCCTGACGACTGTTCCTTTTCGCGCCTGCCTTCGGCACGCGCGCAGCTTCGACTTGCCGTTCCTTGGTCCGTTTCGTCAGCTTGCCTACACCCGGGATCTCCGGCGCGCCACAACACGCGTCGTTCCTTCATTCGTACACGGGGGGCCACCATGCATGCGGTCTTGCGACACCGAAGACGCATCCACCGAGCGATCGACCGACGCCGTCGGCGATTACAGGCGGAACTCGGGCATGCCAACGCCATGGTCACCGTCGCGAGTGCGGCGCTTTCGCACGACCCGCCTGTCGCGTCGCCCGTCATCACGCCATGTGACTGGCGCCGCCTAGAGCGCAGGCCGTCCGCGTCAGCCCACGTCCACCGCCGACGTCGCACCCCTGCGCGCCGAGCAGCCTTTTCGCCCCTTGGAGATGTGAAATGACCCGCCTTCTGCAACGCTACAACGTCGGTGTCCGCCTGTCGGCGGCCTTCGGCGTGCTGATTCTTCTTTCGGTGGTCCTGGTGATCATCGGGCTGTCCGGCATGGCCGAGGCGCGCAAGCACCTGGACATGATCGTGCTGGACCGCATGGCGAAGATCGAGTTCAGCAACCAGATGCTCGACGCCAACTCCTCCGTGCTGGTTGCGCTGAGCACCTATACCACCTCCACCAACGCGACGATGCGGCAAGAGGCGCTGGAGACCTTCAATCGGCAGCGCGAGCGCTACGCCGAGGCCCGCGCCAAGATAGACAAGCTGTCCAGCACCGCCGGCGGCCGCGTCATCCGCGCCGACATGGACGCCAAGCGCGCCGCTGCGAAACAGATCAACGACGCCATCGTCGCGCTGGGCGAAAAGGGCGAGAATGCCCAGGCGCTGGAGATGCTCAATCGCGAAGCGCTGCCGGCAACCCTGGCGTGGCAGAGCAAGATCCGCGAGTTCGCCGATCGGCAGAAGTCGCAGGCCGCCGAAGGCTATCAGGCGGCGCTGGACGCGATGCACCGTGGCCGCATGCTTCTGATCGGCGGTACCGTGCTGGCCCTGGTACTCAGCGTCTTGCTGGCGCTGGTCATCACCCGCAGCCTGACCGCACCGCTGGGCCTGGCCACCCGCACCGCCGAGGCCATCGCCAATGGCGACATGCACAATGCCGTGCGCACCGAGGCCCGCGACGAAACCGGCCGCTTGTTGAACGCCATGGGCCGCATGCAGCAGCAGCTGCAGGCCGTGCTGGCCGCGCAGGCCGATATGGCCCAGCGCCACGACGCCGGCCAGATCAGCTACCGCATGGACGAGAGCGTCTTCCCCGGCGACTACGGGCGTATGGTCCGCGACAGCAATGCCCTGGCCGCCGCGCACATCGCGGTGACCGAGCGCCTGGCGCAGATCATGGGCCGCTATGCCATCGGCGACCTGTCCGAGGACATGGATCGCCTGCCCGGCGAGAAAGCCAACCTCACCGAGACGATGGACACGGTCAAGCACAACCTGACCGCGATGAACAGCGAGATCAAGCATCTGGCCGGTGCGGCGGCCGCCGGCGACTTCAGCGTGCGTGGCGACGCCGCGCGCTTCCAGTACGACTTCCGCCTGATGGTCGACAGCCTCAACCAGTTGATGGCCACCGCCGACGGCAACCTGCAGGCATTGTCCGCGCTGCTGCAGTCGATCGCCGCCGGTGACCTGACTGCGCGCATGCACGGCCAGTTCCAGGGCGTGTTCGCGACCATGCGCGACGACGCCAACGCCACCACCGAGCAACTGGCCGCCATCGTCGCGCGCATCCAGACTGCCGCGGTCAGCATCAACGCCGCCGCCAGCGAGATCGCCACCGGCAACGACGACCTGTCGCGCCGCACCGAGCAGCAAGCCGCCAGCCTCGAGGAAACCGCTGCGTCGATGGAAGAGCTGACCTCCACGGTCAAGCAGAACGCCGAACACGCTCGCCAGGCCAACCAGCTCGCCACCGGCGCCGCGTCGGTCGCCTCGCAGGGTGGCACGGTGGTCGGTCAGGTGGTCGAGACCATGAGCGGGATCGAGGCCTCCTCGCGCAAGATCGCCGACATCATCAGTGTCATCGACGGCATCGCCTTCCAGACCAACATCCTGGCGCTCAACGCGGCGGTGGAAGCCGCGCGTGCCGGCGAGCAGGGCCGCGGTTTCGCCGTCGTCGCCAGCGAAGTGCGCACCCTCGCCCAGCGCTCGTCCAGTGCGGCCAAGGAGATCAAGGACCTGATCGACGACTCGGTCGGCCGCGTCGCCCAGGGCTCGGCGCTGGTCGACCAGGCCGGCAAGACCATGCAGGAGATCGTGGCCTCGGTGCAGCGCGTCACCGACATCATGGGCGAGATCTCCGCCGCCTCGCAGGAACAGTCGGCCGGCATCGAGCAGGTCAACCAGACCGTGATGCAGATGGACGAAGCCACCCAGCAGAACGCTGCGCTGGTGGAAGAAGCCACCGCCGCCGCGCGTTCGATGGAGGATCAGGCCGGCCAGCTCAGCCAGGCCGTGGCCCTGTTCAAGATCGACCAGCAGGCGCCGACGGCACCGCGCAGTTCCGCACCGCCGGCCGCGCTCGTCACTGCCGGCACCAAGCGACCGGCCAAGGCGCCGGTCAAACCCATCGCACAAGGCGCACGCACCGCACCCAAGCGTGCCGTTGTCGCCGTCGGCGCCAACACCGACTGGCAAGAGTTCTGATCGGCCGGGTGGCCACGCCGACAACGGCGTGGCCACCGTATCGTCTTGCCGCACCGTCTTTGCCTCTTTGCAGCTCGGCGTTCTCCTTCGCAGAACGCCCCGATGCCTGCCGACTTCGCAGGCACATGCCCCTCCACTCCAGTGTTCAAGCCTGGATCGTGCTGAAGAGCGCCCAAGCGCCGTCACTCAACGGCAAGCGGTCATTGCACCGGCATGGCGCGTAGGGCCGCACTGCGTCAAACACCCGGAGCGTCCGGCAAGGAACCCGCCAACCACGTTCGGGAAGACGCTTCTGACGCTTCTCCGTCAGGGGCAAGCGCTTCCTCGTCCCGCCGACGTCCCCACCAGCCGATTCCGAGCATCCGCGTTCCCGCGTCCCGGCTGCCGATCGAATCGACGGCCTGGGCGCTGTACGCCTTCCCGTCCTGGACCGGGACATGCGGCTCGCGCCATCCGCCTCTTCCTTGCATGCCAACCGATCTCGGCGTGCGCCGGTCAAGCTGCGCGCAAAAAAAGATCAAGTTATGTGATTCGTTGCCGATAAACGCAAAATAAAAGTCACATTTACGTTACGTATGGCACATGACCACCCGCCCATACATGCCCCTCCCCATCTCACATCGACCTGAGGAAAGACATGACTATGCCCCGCCCCCATCGCACCAGCAGCGTCGTCACGCGCCTGATGATTGGTGTCTCTGCAATCGCGGCCCTGTGCTTCGGCATCACCGCGCTGCTGATCTACGCAAAAAGCAGCCAAGCGCTGCTGACTTCGGCCAAGGCCGGCATGACCAACGCCGCCTACCTGGAAGCCAAGCGCATCGCAGGCGACATGAACACCGCATTTTCCGCCAACCAGGCACTGGCGAACGCCATGCTGGTACAGCGCACCCAGGACGGCAATGCGCGCGCGAACGCCAGCGAGATCATGCGCAGAGAACTGCAGCAACATCCCGATTGGACCGCCATGGGGACGATGTGGGAACCGCAGGCATTCGATGGAAAGGACGCGCAATACGCGGGCAGCGAGGGGCATGACGCCAGCGGCCGTTACATGGTCTATTGGGCCTGGCAAGGCGACAAGCTGATCCGCCAGCCACAGCTCGACTACGCTACCCCGGGCGCTGGCGACTGGTACCTGCGCCCGAGCAAGGAGCGCAGGCAGGCGCTGATCGAACCGTATTACTACGATATCGGCGGCAGCAAGGTCCTCATTACGACATTGAGCACCCCGGTGATCGAGAACGGCAAGCTGCTTGCGGTGATGAATACCGACATCGGCCTCGCCAAGTTGCAGGAACGCCTGTCGAAATTGCACCCGCTCGGCGTCGGTCACGTGCGGCTACTTTCGCCTGGCGGCGCGATCATCGCCGACCGCGACCCTGCACTGGTCGGCAAGAGGCTCGATGACGCCGCGAGCCGTGCCTTGCTCGCCCAGATCGCCAAGGGCGAGACCGTCGACCGTGAGACCGTCGATGCGAAGACCGGCGATACCGATGTCGAGATCTACGTGCCCTTGCAGATCGGCCAGGCGCAGGAGCATTTCGCACTGGGTGTCGCGGTGCCGAAGGCGGTGTTGATGGCGCAGGCGCGCAACCTGCTGTGGACCATCGCCGCGGTCGGCCTGTGCGCGGCGCTGCTGCTCAGCGGCGGCCTTTATCTGCTGCTGCGCCGGCTGGTGGTCAAGCCGTTGGCCAGCGCGGTGGAGGTCTCCAGCGCAGTGGCCGCCGGCCGCCTGGACAGCCGCATTCAGTACTCGCGCAACGACGAGCTGGGGCAGTTGCTGGGATCGCTGCAACGCATGCAGCAGCAGCTGCGCGCGGTGCTCGACGCGCAGAAGGAGATGGCCCAGCGCCACGACGCCGGCGAGATCAGCTATCGCATGGACGAAGCGGCCTTCCCCGGCGACTACGGCCGCATGGTCCACGACAGCAACGCCCTGGCCGCCTCACATATCGCGGTCAAGATGCGCCTGGCGCAGATCATGGGCCGCTATGCCATCGGCGACCTGTCCGAGGACATGGATCGCCTGCCCGGCGAGAAAGCCAACCTCACCGAGACGATGGACACGGTCAAGCGCAACCTCACCGCGATGAACAGCGAGATCAAGCACCTGGCCGTCGCCGCCGCGGCGGGCGACTTCAGCGTGCGTGGCGACGCCGAACGCTTCCAGTACGACTTCCGCCTGATGGTCGAGAGCCTCAACCAGCTGATGGCCACCGCCGACGGCAACCTGCAGGCGCTGTCGTCCCTGCTGCAGTCGATCGCCGCCGGCGACCTGACCGCGCGCATGCACGGCCAGTTCCAGGGCGTGTTCGCGACCATGCGCGACGACGCCAACGCCACCACCGAACAACTGGCCGCCATCGTCGCGCGCATCCAGACTGCCGCGGTCAGCATCAATGCCGCCGCCAGCGAGATCGCCACCGGCAACGACGATCTGTCGCGCCGCACCGAACAACAGGCCGCCAGCCTGGAAGAAACCGCCGCGTCGATGGAGGAACTGACCTCCACGGTCAAGCAGAACGCCGAACACGCCCGCCAGGCCAACCAGCTCGCCACCGGCGCCGCGTCGGTCGCCTCGCAGGGTGGCACGGTGGTCGGTCAGGTGGTCGAGACCATGAGCGGCATCGAGGCCTCCTCGCGCAAGATCGCCGACATCATCAGCGTCATCGACGGCATCGCCTTCCAGACCAATATCCTGGCCTTGAATGCGGCGGTGGAAGCGGCGCGTGCCGGCGAGCAGGGCCGCGGCTTCGCCGTGGTCGCCAGCGAAGTGCGCACCCTCGCCCAGCGCTCGTCCAGTGCGGCCAAGGAGATCAAGGACCTGATCGACGACTCGGTCGGCCGCGTCGCCCAGGGCTCGGCACTGGTCGACCAGGCCGGCAAGACCATGCATGAGATCGTGGCCTCGGTGCAGCGCGTCACCGACATCATGGGCGAGATCTCCGCCGCCTCGCAGGAGCAGTCCGCCGGCATCGAGCAGGTCAACCAGACCGTGATGCAGATGGACGAAGCCACCCAGCAGAACGCCGCCTTGGTGGAAGAGGCCACCGCCGCGGCGCGGTCGATGGAGGACCAGGCCGGCCAACTCAGCCAGGCCGTGGCCCTGTTCAAGATCGACCAGCAGGCGCCGACGGCACCGCGCCGCGCCGCGCCGCCGGCCGCGCTCGCCAGCGTCGGCGCCAAGCGACCGGCCAAGATGCCTGCACCGACAGCGGTCGCACGCCGGCCGGTGGCCGTTGCTGCAGCCAAGACCACAGACGTGGTTGCGGGCGGCAACGACTGGCAGGAGTTCTGATCGCGCTTCACCGCGCATCCCACTGACACGGGTAACGAAGCCCGGGAGCGCCAGCTCCCGGGCTCTTTTTTTGAGTCATTCCACACGGCCGGAGGCGAATCGACGGGCGTGGCGCCCGGAAAAGCGCGACGCCTATCCCTGTCGGAGTGAAGCCAACGTGAAGCGAATCTAAATCCGCACCATCCCGCCTTAAAGAACAGAGCGCACACGCCGATACGGCGGGAGCACACACAAATTGTCTACGAATTTGAACAAGAGTTGCCACAGGGCGACTGAAGCAAAGAAACGCCAAATCGCCGAATAAGTTTCAATCGCGAACATCTATTAAATTTACAAAAACTATCAATTTCATTCTTTCGATGTGCAGACGAAATAGATAGGCACCGCCCAGCGCCCCCGCGGACATCGACTCAGGCAAGGGGTACGCCATCCCCAACGCTTCACCTTTCCACCAGGACCACGACGATGACGCTCAAGAATCTCAGTCTTTCCGCCAGACTCGCGCTCAGTTTCGCGATCATCGTGCTCATCACGGTGATCATCGGCTCGATCAGCCTGAGCAGCCTCTCTTCGCTCAACAACGCCGCCGACATGAACGACCACACCTACAAGGTGATGGGCACCGGCGACATGATGGAAATCGATGCCCTCAACGTCGAGACCGGTGCGCGTGGCTATCTGCTGTCGGGTAACAAGGACCACCTGCAGCCGTTCACCAACGGCCTGGCCGCGTTCGACAAGAATTACGCGGAGGCCAAGCGCCTGACTTCGGATAATCCGCGCCAGCAGGCGCGGTTGGAAAAGCTGCATGCTGCGTTCGACAACCTCGTCGGCGTGGAAAAGCAGATCACTGCATTGCGCGCGCAGTCCAATGACCCCGCGCAGATCGCCGCCGCGTTCAGCCAGGCACGCGACCGCAAGGCGATGCAGGAGATCCGCGGCCTGCTGGGCGACTTCAGCAACGAGGAGCGCGGCCTGCTGGCCAAGCGCACCGAGACCCTGACCGCCGTGCGCGCGCAGAACAAGTGGGCGGTGCTGCTGGGCAACCTGCTGGTGATCGTGGCCGCGGTCGGCATGGCGATCGTGATCCGCCGCCAGTTGCTCAAGCGCCTGGGCACCGCGATCGGCGTGGCCGACTCCATCGCCCGCGGCAAGCTCGACAATGCGATCGACCTGCGCAGCAAGGACGAGGCCGGCGTGCTGCTGCTGAGCATGGACAAGATGCAGAGCCAGTTGCAGGCGGTGCTCGCCGCGCAGGCCGAGATGGCCCAGCGCCACGACGCCGGCCAGATCAGCTACCGCATGGACGAAACCGTGTTCCCGGGCGACTACGGGCGCATGGTCCGCGACAGCAACGCGCTGGCCGCCTCGCATATCGCGGTCAAGATGCGCCTGGCGCAGATCATGGGCCGTTACGCGATCGGCGACCTGTCCGAGGACATGGACCGCCTGCCCGGCGAAAAGGCCGTGCTCACCGAAACCATGGACACGGTCAAGCACAACCTGACCGCGATGAACAGCGAGATCAAGCACCTGGCCGGCGCGGCGGCCGCAGGCGACTTCAGCGTGCGTGGCGATACCGAGCGCTTCCAGTACGACTTCCGCCTGATGGTCGAGAGCCTCAACCAGTTGATGGCCACCGCCGACGGCAACCTGCAGGCGTTGTCGGCACTGCTGCAGTCCATCGCCGCCGGCGACCTGACCGCGCGCATGCACGGCCAGTTCCAGGGCGTGTTCGCCACCATGCGCGACGATGCCAACGCCACCGCCGAACAGCTCGCGGCGATCGTCGCGCGGATCCAGACCGCGGCAGTCAGCATCAACGGCGCCGCCAGCGAGATCGCCGCCGGCAACGACGATCTGTCGCGCCGGACCGAACAACAGGCCGCCAGCCTCGAAGAAACCGCCGCGTCGATGGAGGAACTGACCTCCACCGTCAAGCAGAACGCCGAGCACGCCCGCCAGGCCAACCAGCTCGCCACCGGTGCAGCCACGGTTGCCTCGCAGGGCGGCGCGGTGGTCGGCCAGGTGGTCGAGACCATGAGCGGGATCGAGGCGTCCTCGAAGAAGATCGCCGACATCATCAGCGTCATCGACGGCATCGCCTTCCAGACCAACATCCTGGCCTTGAATGCGGCGGTGGAAGCGGCGCGTGCCGGCGAACAGGGCCGTGGCTTCGCCGTGGTCGCCAGCGAAGTGCGCACCCTCGCCCAGCGCTCGGCCAACGCGGCCAAGGAGATCAAGGGTCTGATCGACGACTCCGTCGGCCGTGTCGCCCAGGGCTCGGCGCTGGTCGACCAGGCGGGCAAGACCATGCAGGAGATCGTGACCTCGGTGCAGCGCGTCACCGACATCATGGGCGAGATCGCCGCCGCCTCGCAGGAACAGTCCGCCGGCATCGAGCAGGTCAACCAGACCGTCACCCAGATGGACGAAACCACCCAGCAGAACGCCGCGCTGGTGGAAGAAGCCACCGCCGCCGCACGTTCGATGGAAGAACAGGCCGGCCAACTGAGCCAGGCCGTGGCGGTGTTCAAGATCGAGGCGAGCAGCGCCCCGCTCGGCCATCCGGCTGTCGCCAGCGCACCGAGCCGCCCGGCCGCCCGGTCGGCGGCCAAGCCGGTGGCCAAGCCCGCCGCCCGCCCGGTCCGGCAATCGGCCCGGCCGGTCGCGGTCACGGCGGGCGACGACAGCTGGCAGGAGTTCTGAGCACGCGCGGTCGCCGCCGGTCCGCGTCGACGGCCCCGGGAGCGATCGCTCCCGGGGCTTTTTCGTTGTCATCGTCCTGTCGGCCGCCGAGCCGCCTTGGTCGTGCGGCTCGGCGCCGCGCCCGACGCTCGACATGCCGTGATCGGGGAACGATCGCGATGCGGTGCCGTCCAACGCGACCGACAGAGCATCCGGTTCCGGCCGCATGGCCGGTGCCGGGGCGCGTGTGGCGTTGCACCACAAACACGCCCTACATTTCTGGGACGCCGTGCCGATAACCGGAAGGTCGCGCACGTCTCCGCTCCGGTCTGCTGTGCCCGCAGGCAACAGGCTCCGGTCCACGACAGCGCGATCTTTCCCTCCTCTCCATCGAGACGACCGCGATGTCTACGACGTCCTCCACTCGCCCGAGCAGTGTCGCCACCCGCCTGATGCTCGGCGTGGCCGCGATCGCCCTGCTGTGCTTCGGCATTACCGCCGCCATCATCTACGCCCGCAGCAGTTCCGCCCTGCTCGCCTCCGCCAAGGTCGGCATGACCGACACCGCGCGCCTGGAATCGGAGCGCATCGGCAACACCATCGGCGCCTCCGCGGTCTCCAACCAGGCGCTGGCCAATGCCCTGCTCGCCCAGCGCGGCCACGACAAGGCCCGCGAGTTGTTCAGCGACAGCCTGCGCCGCGAACTGCAGCAGCATCCGGACTGGACCGGCATGGGCACGCTATGGGAACCGCAGGCGCTGGACGGCAAGGACGCGGACTACGTCAACAGCGCAGGCCATGACGCCAGCGGCCGCTACATGGTGTACTGGTCCTGGCAGAACGGGAAACTGGTGCGCGATCCGCTGCGCGACTACGACGTGGCCGGCGCCGGCGACTGGTATCTGAATCCGCGCAAGCTGCTGCGGCCGACCGTCGCCGAACCCTACGATTACGAGATCGCCGGCAAGAAGGTGCTGATGACCACGGTCAGCACGCCGATCCTGGAAGACGGCAAGTTCCTGGGCGTGGTCACCACCGATTTCGGCCTGGCCACGCTGCAGCAGCGCGTCGCCAAGCTGCGCCCGCTCGGTGCCGGCCGCGTGCGCCTGCTCTCGCCGGGCGGCGCCATCGTCGCCGACCGCGATCCGGCACTGGTCGGCAAGAAGCTGCAGGATCCGGCCACCCGCGCCTTGCTGGCCGAGATCGCCCAGGGCAAGACCGTCGGCCGCAACACCGTCGATCCGCAGACCGGCGCCACCGACGTGGAAGTGTATGTGCCGCTGCAGATCGGCCAGGCCCAGGAGCGCTTCGCGCTGGGCGTGGCGGTGCCGAAGGCGGTGCTGATGGCGCAGGCGCGCAGCCTGCTGTGGACCATCGTGGCGGTCGGCCTGTGCGCCGCGCTGCTGCTCAGCGGCGGACTCTACCTGCTGCTGCGGCGGCTGGTGGTCAAGCCGCTGGCCAGTGCGGTGGAAGTCTCCAGCGCGGTCGCCGCCGGCCGCCTGGACAGCCGCATCCAGTATCCGCGCAACGACGAATTGGGGCAGCTGCTGGGATCGCTGCAACGCATGCAGCAGCAGCTGCGCGCGGTACTCGACGCGCAGAAGGAGATGGCCCAGCGCCACGACGCCGGCGAGATCAGCTACCGCATGGACGAAGCGGCCTTCCCCGGCGACTACGGGCGCATGGTCCACGACAGCAACGCCCTGGCCGCCTCGCATATCGCGGTCAAGATGCGCCTGGCGCAGATCATGGGCCGCTACGCCATCGGCGACCTGTCCGAGGACATGGATCGGCTGCCCGGCGAAAAGGCGGTGCTGACCGAAACCATGGACACGGTCAAGCGCAACCTCACCGCGATGAACACCGAGATCAAGCACCTGGCCGGCGCCGCCGCCGCCGGCGACTTCAGCGTGCGTGGCGACGCCGAGCGCTTCCAGTACGACTTCCGCCTGATGGTCGAGAGCCTCAATCAGTTGATGGCCACCGCCGATGGCAACCTGCAGGCGCTGTCCACGCTGTTGAAAGCGATCGCCGCCGGCGATCTGACCGCGCGCATGCACGGCCAGTTCCAGGGCGTGTTCGCCACCATGCGCGACGACGCCAATGCCACCACCGAACAGCTGGCCGCCATCGTCGCGCGGATCCAGACCGCCGCGGTCAGCATCAACGGCGCCGCGGCCGAGATCGCCGCCGGCAACGACGATCTGTCGCGCCGCACCGAGCAGCAGGCGGCCAGCCTGGAAGAGACCGCTGCGTCGATGGAAGAGCTGACCTCCACGGTCAAGCAGAACGCCGAGCACGCCCGCCAGGCCAACCAGCTCGCCACCGGTGCAGCCACGGTCGCCTCGCAGGGCGGCGCGGTGGTCGGCCAGGTGGTCGAGACCATGAGTGGGATCGAGGCCTCGTCGAAGAAGATCGCCGACATCATCAGCGTGATCGACGGCATCGCCTTCCAGACCAACATCCTCGCCTTGAACGCGGCCGTGGAAGCGGCGCGTGCCGGCGAACAGGGCCGCGGCTTCGCCGTGGTCGCCAGCGAAGTGCGAACCCTCGCCCAGCGCTCTGCCAATGCCGCCAAGGAGATCAAGGGCCTGATCGACGACTCGGTCGGCCGTGTCGCACAAGGTTCCGCCCTGGTCGAACAGGCCGGCACCACCATGCAGGAGATCGTCGCCTCGGTGCAGCGCGTCACCGACATCATGGGCGAGATCTCGGCCGCCTCGCAGGAGCAGTCCGCCGGCATCGAGCAGGTCAACCAGACCATCACCCAGATGGACGAGGCCACCCAGCAGAACGCCGCGCTGGTCGAGGAAGCCACCGCCGCGGCGCGTTCGATGGAAGACCAGGCCGGCCAGCTCAACCAGGCCGTGGCCCTGTTCAAGCTGGACACCAGCGCCGCGGTGGCGAGCGCCGCGCCGGCGCCTGTGCGCCGCCCTGCTCCGCCTGCTCCGGCCGCCCCGGCAGCAACGCCGCGGCGACCGGCAGCGGCCCCGCTGCGGGCGGTCCC
The DNA here is from genome assembly GCF_009192905.1 of Xanthomonas sp. LMG 12459. Taxonomy (NCBI): domain Bacteria; kingdom Pseudomonadati; phylum Pseudomonadota; class Gammaproteobacteria; order Lysobacterales; family Lysobacteraceae; genus Xanthomonas; species Xanthomonas sp. LMG 12459. The sequence goes on along the minus strand of NZ_NSGT01000005.1, from coordinate 7,381 downwards.
GCGCGCGACCGCGTCGACCGACGACGGGCAGTGGCAGGAGTTCTGAGCCGCTGCAGCGCCCCGCTGCCACCGCGAGGCGCGCTGTGCGTCTCGCGGTGCGGCTGCCGGGCAGCGGGTGACGACGTCCCACAGAGCGCTTAGCGCGTCACGCTCGTAAAGAAAGTGTATTCAGGGTCGATATAGAAAGCGGAACTGCCATGCCATGGGCACCGCGACGCGCGCCCCGGCGCCGGCCGCACTGCGCCCGGATCCACGGTTCCGACCGAACCGCCACGGGAGCCGCCATGAAGCGACGCGTTATCGCCACCTGTCTGACCTTGTGCGGCCTCGCCAGCCTCGCAGGCCATGTCCATGCCGAGGCCGAGCCGATCGCCACCGATCGCCCGGACTTCGTCGAATCCAGCCTCACCGTCGGCGACCGCCGCCTGCAGGTGGAAACCAGCGTGGCCTGGGAACGCGACGGCGATGTCGACGGCTATGCCACGCCCACCCTGTTCCGCTACGGCATCGGCCCGACCTGGGAACTGCGCCTGGAGACCGACGGCTGGCAGACCATCGACGTCCCCGTCGGCGGCGACGTCTCCGGCTTCTCCGACATCTCGCTGGGCCTCAAGCACCACCTGGCCAGCGAGATCGGCGGCGCCTCGCTGGCCTGGCTGCTGCACGTGGACCTGCCCAGCGGCGCGCGCAACGTACGCGGCAGCGGCGCACGCCCCTCGTTCCGCCTGGTGGCCGAATGGGAACTCAGCGACAGCGTGTCCCTGGGCATGATGCCGGGCGTGATCCGCGACGAAGGCGACGGCGGGCATCGCTACACCGCCGGCATCTTCGGCGTGGTGCTGGGCAAGGCCTGGAACGACCGTACCCGCTCGTTCGTGGAGCTGGCCCTGCCGCAGATCGCGCATGCCGACGACGGCGGCACCATCGCCCTGCTCGACATCGGCTCGGCCTGGCTGCTCACCCAGGACGTGCAGCTGGACGTGGTGTACAGCCGCGGCCTCAACGACCGTTCGCCGGACCACGCGCTCGGCGCGGGCCTGTCCTTCCGTTTCTGATCGGGCCACACCGATGAAAATCATGCATATGCTCGGGATCCTGGTGCTGGTGGCGGTGCTCGCCCTGCTCGCGCTGGGCGGGGTCGGCTACGGCGCGCAGCAGGGGCTGCTGCGCTCGGTCGCCGCGCAGGTCGTGTCCTCGGACGCGCTGCGCAACCACATGCAGGCCGACATGATGCACGACGCGCTGCGTGGCGACGTCACCGCTGCGCTGCTGGCGGCGGCGCATCGGGATGCGGACGGGGTCAAGGCGGCGCGTGCGGCGCTGGGCGAACACGCCGGCGAGTTCCGCAAGGCGCTGGACGACAACCAGAAGCTGCCGCTGGACGGCACCCTGCGCGCGCAACTGGATGCGGCGGGACCGGCGTTGCAGCGCTACATCGCCGCCGCCGACAAGGTGGTGACGCTGGCCGAGTCGCAGGGCGACAGCAGTGCCGCCTATGCCGACTTCACCGCGCAGTTCAAGCGGCTGGAAGCCGAGATGGACACGATCAGCGACAGCATCCTGGCGCTGAACGAGCAGAGCCGCAAAGCCGCCGAACAGCAGAGCCAGCGCGCCACCTGGCAGCAGGCCGGCGCGGTGCTGGTGGCCGTGCTGTGCCTGGCCGCGGCCGCGGCCTGGATCCTGCGCTCGGTCGCGCAATTGCTCGGCGGCGAGCCGCGGGTGGCGATGGACGCGGCCCAGCGCATCGCCGAGGGCCGCCTGGACCAGCCCATCCCGGTCGCGGCCAGGCACGGGCGCAGCCTGATGGCGGCGCTGGCGCGGATGCAGCGCGAACTGCGCGAGCGCATCGAACGCGAACGCAGCGTCGCCGCCGAAAACCTGCGCATCCGCACCGCCCTGGACAACGCGTCCACCGGCATGTACATCGCCGATCCCGACCTGACCATCATCTACGCCAACACCGCGCTGCAGACCCTGCTGCAGACCCACGCCGAGGACATCCGCGCCTGCGCGCCGGCATTCGACCGCTCTGCGCCCCTGCTGGGCCAATCGGTGGCGCTGCTGGAAGTCGGCAATTCGCAGGACGCCGAGATCTACCAGCGGCTGGATCGGCAGGGCGCGGCGCAGCGCGAGGTGCGCTACCGCGAGGTCTGCATCGCCCAGGAGATTTCCGCCATCCGCAATGCCGAGGGCGCGCACCTGGGCTTCGTCTGCGAATGGCGCGACCGCACCGCCGAGACCCGTGTCGAAGCGGAAGTGGCCGCGGTGGTGCGCAGCGCCGCCGCCGGCGACCTGTCGCAGCGCATCGACCGCACCGGCAAGCAGGGCTTCTTCCTGATGCTGGCGCAGCAACTCAACGGCCTGCTCGACGCCAACGCGATCAGCATCGCCGAGGTCTCGCGGCTGCTCAGCGCGCTGGCCGACGGCGACCTCGGCGCGCGCATGCACGGCGAGTTCCACGGCATCTTCGCCACCATGCGCGACGACGCCAACGGAACCGCCGAGCGCCTGGCCGACATCGTCGGCCGCATCCAGCGCGCCGCCGGCGACATCCACAGCGCCGCCACCGAAATCGCTCAGGGCAACAGCGACCTGTCGCAGCGTACCGAACAGCAGGCCGCCAGCCTGGAGGAAACCGCCGCCTCGATGGAAGAGCTGACCGCCACGGTCAAGCAGAACGCCGAGCATGCACGGCAGGCCAACCAGCTCGCCGCCGGCGCCGCCGCGGTCGCCTCGCAAGGCGGCGCGGTGGTCGGTCAGGTGGTGGACACCATGAGCGGCATCGAGACCGCATCGAAGAAGATCGCCGACATCATTTCGGTGATCGACGGCATCGCCTTCCAGACCAACATCCTGGCGCTCAACGCCGCGGTGGAAGCCGCACGCGCCGGCGAACAGGGCCGCGGTTTCGCGGTCGTGGCCAGCGAGGTGCGGGTGCTGGCGCAACGCTCGGCCAACGCCGCCAAGGAGATCAAGGGCCTGATCGACGACTCGGTCGGCCGCGTCGCCACCGGCGCCGAGCTGGTGCAGCGCGCCGGCCAGACCATGCAGGAGATCGTGGCCTCGGTCGGCCGCGTCACCGACATCATGGGCGAGATTTCCGCCGCCTCGCAGGAGCAGTCCGCCGGCATCGAGCAGGTCAACCGCACCGTCACGCAGATGGACGAGAGCACCCAGCAGAACGCTGCCCTGGTCGAGGAAGCCACCGCCGCGGCGCGGTCGATGGAGGACCAGGCGGCGCAGCTGAGCGACGCGGTGGCGGTGTTCCGGGTGGAACAGCACGCCGTGCATGCCGCCCCTGCCCCGGCCTTCGTCGCCGCGGTGGTGGCCGGCCATTCGGCCACCGCTGCGACGTCGCATGCCACGCAGGCGTCCCAGCCGAACGCGCAGGCCATCGCCGACGCGATCGGCACCCAGTGGCAGCCGCTCACCGCTTGAGGAGGCGTGTAGGGAAATGAATCAGACAGCGTCGGGAATCGCCTTACGACCAACGACGCATCCAGAACTACGCCGTTACGCCGATATCACCTTCGAGCGACGGCAAAACATGGTGTACAGCAAGATATTGGGTTTCTTTCTTCACTTTTCTGACCGCCACGCTCGCCACTCCGGCCACGCACATGCCGCCGGAGCCTGTAGGGACAAGGACCTGGACGTGCCAGGGACACCGTCAACGAAGAGGTCGACATGAATTCCTTTCTGCAACGCTACAACGTGGGACGCCGCCTCGGCGCTGCCTTCGGCCTGCTGATCCTGCTGTCCTGCCTGCTGGTCGCGGCCGGCCTTTTATCCATGGCAGGCGCGCGCCATGAACTGGACAACATCGTCAAGGTCAGTGTCGAGAAGATGCGGATCAGCAACGGCATGCTCGATGCCAACTCAAACATCCTGGTCGCACTCGGCACACTGTCCATGGTGACCAGCGAGGATCTCAACCAGCAGGCGCTCGCCGAGATCAAGGATAAGCGCCAACGCTATAGCGACCTGCGCAACGAACTGGAAAAGTTTCCCGCAACCAGTGCAAGCGTGGTCAAATTGCGCGCCGACATCGATGCGGCGCGCGATATCGCGCGTACCCTCAACAATCAGGTGATCGACCTGGCGAACGCCGGGCGCAACGCCGAGGCGCAGACACTGCTGAGCGAGCGTTCGCGCCCGGCCACGCTGGCGTGGCAAGCGAAAATCCGCCAGAACGTCGCCTTGCAGGAACAGCAAACGCACGACGCCTACGCCACGGCAACGCGCGCCATGGCGCGCGGCCGCAACATGCTCATCGCAGGTGGAGTGGCCGTCCTGGTCGTCAGCGTCTTCCTGGCCTGGGCGATCACCCGCAGCCTGACCATGCCGCTGAACCGCGCCACGCGTGCCGCCGAGGCCATCGCCAGCGGCCGCCTGGACAACGACGTCACGACCAACGCCCGCGACGAGCCGGGACGCCTGCTGCTGGCGATGGACGCGATGCAGCGGCAGTTGCAGCGCTTCTCCGGCGAAACGGCGTTGATGATCGAACTGCATGCCGACAAGGACATCAGCCACCGCATGCCGCTGGATTTCCCGGGCGTGTACGGCGAGTTGAGCAAGGGCATCAACACCATGATGTTCGAGCATCTGGACGCCATCGTCGATGCCATCGGCGTGCTCAACGAATACGCCAACGGCGACCTGCGCCGCGACGCCCGGCGCCTGCCCGGCAGCCGCGCGGTGCTGCACGAATCGATGGACGCGGCCAAGGCCAGCCTGCTGGCGATCAACACCGAGATCAAGCGCCTGGCCGCGGCCGCCGCCGCCGGCGACTTCAGCGCCCGCGGCGATGCGGCGCACTTCCAGCACGATTTCCGGCTGATGGTGCAGGACCTCAACGCGATGATGGAGGTCAGCGACCACAACCTGGGCAAGCTGTCGGCCCTGCTGCAATCCATCGCCGCCGGGGATCTCACCGCGCGCATGGATGGAGAGTTCCACGGCGTGTTTGCGCGGATGCGCGACGACGCCAACGCCACCGTCGAACAGCTGACCGGCATCGTCGGTCGCATCCAGACCGCGGCGGTCAGCATCAACGCGGCCTCGACCGAGATCGCCGCCGGCAACGACGACCTGTCGCGCCGCACCGAGCAGCAGGCGGCGAGCCTGGAAGAAACCGCCGCGTCGATGGAGGAACTGACCTCCACGGTCAAGCAGAACGCCGAGCACGCGCGTCAGGCCAACCAGTTGGCGGTGGGCGCGGCTTCTGTGGCCTCACAGGGCGGCAACGTGGTCGGCCAGGTTGTTCAGACCATGAGCGGGATCGAGGCCTCGTCGAAGAAGATCGCCGACATCATCAGCGTCATCGACGGCATCGCCTTCCAGACCAATATCCTGGCCTTGAATGCGGCGGTGGAAGCGGCGCGCGCCGGCGACCAGGGCCGCGGCTTCGCCGTGGTCGCCAGCGAAGTGCGCACCCTGGCACAACGCTCGGCCGGCGCCGCCAAGGAGATCAAGACGCTGATCGACGACTCGGTCACGCGCGTGGCCGAGGGCTCGGCGCTGGTCGATCAGGCCGGCCGCACCATGAGCGAGATCGTGGCCTCGGTGCAACGCGTCACCGACATCATGGGCGAGATCTCGGCGGCCTCGCAGGAGCAGGCGTCGGGGATCGAGCAGGTCAACCAGACCGTCACCCAGATGGACGAGGCCACTCAGCAGAACGCCGCATTGGTGGAAGAAGCCACCGCAGCCGCGCGCTCGATGGAGGAACAAGCCGGCCAGCTCAGCGACACCGTGGCGTTGTTCAAGATCGACAACGTCGGCGTGCGTGCGGCGACGGCGCCGCATGCCACGGTCAACGCGCCGCGTGCGGCCAAGGTGACGGCGCGTCCGCAGCGGCAGCCCGCCAAGCGCACCGCGGTCGCGGCCGGCGGCGACTGGCAGGAGTTCTGAGTCGTACGGTCGCCATGCCGCCGGCATGGCGACCGGTCCCGGCGGTAACGCCCGGCGTTCGCAGCGCAGCCCGTACGCGTCTGCGCATTCCTGCAATACGCGAACCATAGCTCGGCGCATTACACGCCGACGCATGTCGGAACCACGTCGGATTTTGCCTTCGCCGACCAACACGCGTCGGAAGGCAGACAGCTTCCTAACCGCCTGCCAACAAGGATCCGCACACCGCTCAATTTCTGGCCGCCATGTCGATATCCATGGGGTGGCAGCGCATCGCCACGAGGCGCCGCAACGCTGGCCTGCCAGCGCGTGCGACCCGACTCCTTCTGTCCCCCAAAGGTCGGCTATGAACGCACTTCTGCAACGCTACAACGTCGGTCGGCGCCTGGGCATGGCGTTCGGCATCCTCATCCTGTTGTCCGGTGTACTGGTCGCCATGGGGCTGCTGACCATGGCCAGGGCGCATCGCGAACTGGACAGCATCGTCAACGGCAACATGGAAAAGGTCCGCCTCTCCAACGAGATGCTGGACGCCAACACCAATGTGCAGATCGGGCTGCTGTCCATCACCATCGTCGATGGCGATGCGGCCAACCAGAAGATGATCGACATCGTGCAGCGCAACCGGGCGCGCTACAAGGCCGCGCACGATGCACTGTCGGCGATGCCGGCGACCCCGGCCGAACGCCAGGCCATGGCCACGATCGAGCGCACGCGGGCGCAGTCGGTGCAATTCAACAACCAGGTGCTGGCGCTCGGCGAGAAGGACCAGAACGCCCAGGCCCAGGCATTGCTGCTGGGCGATGCCGCGGTAGCGATGGAGAAGCAGCAGGCGGCGATCCGCGCCAATGCCGATCTGCAGCGGCGCTTGAGCCGGGAGGCCTATGCTGTCTCCTCGGCAGCGATGGCGCGGGGCCGCATCATCCTCATCTCCGGCGGCCTTGCGGTCCTGCTGGTCAGTGGCCTGCTGGGCTGGACGATCACCCGCAGCCTGACCGGGCCGCTCGGCCGCGCCACCCGCGCCGCCGAAGCCATCGCCGATGGCCGCCTGGACAACGACGTGAGCACTGACGCGCGCGACGAACCCGGCCGCCTGCTGGTCGCGATGGGCCGGATGCAGACCCAGTTGCAGCGCTTCTCCAGCGAAACCGCGCTGATGATCGAACTGCATGCCGACAAGGACATGTCGCACCGCATGCCGCAGGACTTCCCGGGCGTCTACGGCGAGCTGAGCAAGGGCATCAACACCATGATGTTCGAGCACCTGGACGCCATCGTCGACGCCATCGGCGTGCTCAACGAATACGCCAACGGCGACCTGCGCCGCGACGCCCGGCGCCTGCCCGGCAGTCGTGCGGTGCTGCACGAGTCGATGGATGCGGCCAAGGCCAGCCTGCTGGCGATCAATACCGAGATCAAGCGCCTGGCCGCGGCCGCCGCCGCTGGCGACTTCAGCGCCCGCGGC